>JAFNYE010000151.1 GCA_017383345.1 Alistipes sp.
CCATCAATATCTCTGAAACGGAGACACTCTGGTCGGAGATAAGCGATATAGAGCTAAGATAGTCCTGCACCGCACCTATAGGCGCTTGAATTGTCGCAAGAGTACTACTCAAATCGAGCTGCGCAAGCGAGGTGATCTTACCAACAATAAGCGGCACAACAAGCAGGCAGAAAGATATGATAACCGCCCACATAACCACCAGCGTAAAGAGCGCCGCTACCCAACGGGGCAGATTGTATTTACCGATGTTTATGTTGCTGATAATACGCACAAGCGGGCGACCGATAATAGCCACTACGGCCGAAATAAGTATATAGACAACCGTAGAGCGGAAGTACCACAAAAGTGCTGCCACCACCCCTACAGCCGCCAAACCGGCGAGCCAACGACCTATATTGCTTTTACTACTCATCCTTATCCTCTACACCAAAATCGCCGATACGGGCAATAGGAGTAAGTGTTCCGACAACGCGGTCGCCAATTTCAACGAGCAACTCAGCATTCTCAGGCAACAAGATATCAATTCGAGAGCCAAACTTTATAAAGCCACACTTATCATTCTGGTGCACCTCCTCGCCGACCTTTACATAGCTCACGATACGACGGGCTACAAAGCCTGCAATTTGACGGAAGAGCACCTCTACGCCCTTGACAGTCTGAACGACCGTAGTGGTGCGCTCGTTGTCGGTTGATGACTTAGGGTGCCAAGCAAGCAAGAAACGGCCAGGGTGGTACTTGAAGTACTTAACAATACCACCAACAGGGAACCAATTGATATGCACATTGGTTACCGACATAAAGATAGAGACCTGCATTCTTTTCTTGCCTCCAAAGTACTCATTATCCTCAACAATCTCAGTTACAACCACACGACCATCGCAAGGCGAAAATACCAAGTCCACGTCGTGAATTTTGATACGACGAGGCTCACGGAAGAACGAGATGATAAAGAACCAAAATATTACCAAAAGTACCGACAAAAGTATAAGCAACCACGACTGCTCGTGCGCTGCAATCATATAATACATCAGTGTCCATACTGCTGCAAGACATACGCCAGATACGGCTATAATCTTATATCCCTCTTTGTTGATCTTCATAACTAACAATATTTTGTAGTACCTACATTATCAATATTAAATACAATAGCGCAAAAGGTGCCGAAATAAGCAGCGCATCAAATCTGTCAAGCATACCGCCGTGACCAGGCATAATAGCACCTGAGTCCTTAACTGATGCGCTACGCTTAAAGAGCGACTCTACAAAATCGCCCGCTACACCTGTAACGGCAATAATCACACCCAGACCACCCCAAACGACGAAGTCTCCGTCAAGCAATCGAGCAAGGATAATAGCTACCGCCACAGCTGCTAATACGCCACCGACAAAGCCCTCCCAACTCTTCTTTGGAGATATGCGCTCACAAATACGATGTTTACCCAAAGTCATACCTGTAAGATATGCAAATACATCGTTTGCCCAAATGATAAGGATATAACTCAGCGCATACCACGGGTTCCAACTATTGTCGCCACTGAGCAACAGCGGCACAAACATCATAAATGTTGCAGGCAAGGCAACATAAATAGCACCCATAATGGTTACACCGATGTTGGCAATAGGATTTTTCTCATTGCGGAATAGTTCGCAAATAAATGATGTTGGCACAGCCAAAAACAGGAAGGTCAAGGCAATAAAGATGATGGTTGCATCAGCATAGTCTGTCTTACCCAATGTCATGTAGGCAAAAATACCAGCACCCAAGATAAAAATCATTGCCGAGATAGAGAGTCCCAACACTCTCTGCGGAGAGTATCCACACCCGTTGCAGAGGTTATAAAACTCCCACACTCCCACTACAGTAATAGCAAGAAGCAGAGCCAAATAACCCCACGGCGAGAGTAGCGTTGCACCAAACATTACTGCCGCAAGTACTGCACCGCTGAGGGCACGAACACTAAGGTTCTTTAATTTGTCGTTATTCATAAGTTTTAGGTTAGGTTGCTTTGTTATTCGGTTACTGTCTCCGATTGCTCGGCTACAGGATCGGCTGAAGTTGACGACTGCTCTACGCTATTATCGCGCTTTCCAAAGATACGCTCAACATCCTCGGTAAATACCACCTCACGCTCAAGGAGCAACTCTGCAAGGGTGGTAAGACCCTCCTTGTGCTGCTCGATTGTCTGCTGAGCCATTTGGTAAGCCTGAGCAATAATAGCCTTTACCTCATCGTCAATCTGCTGCGCTGTACGCTCAGAGTAAGGCTTGGTAAATGCCATATCACTCTGACCTGTAGAGTCATAGTAACTAATATTACCAATATTTTCGCTCATACCATAGTAAGCAACCATAGCATATACCTGCTTAGTTACTCGCTCAAGGTCGTTTAGCGCGCCTGTTGAGAGATGACCAAAGAAAATCTGCTCCGATACGCGACCTGCAAGTGTTGCCGCAAGTTGGTCCATCCACTGCGCCTTAGTTGTCAGCTGTCGCTCCTCCGGCAGATACCAGGCCGCACCCAATGCCTTACCACGCGGAATGATAGTCACCTTAATAAGCGGGCTGGCGTGTTTTAATATCCAACTAACAGTTGCGTGACCCGCCTCGTGATATGCAATAACGCGCTTCTCCTCAGGAGAGATTACCTTATTTTTCTTCTCAAGACCACCGATGATACGGTCAACGGCAGCCAAGAAGTCCTCCTTAGAGACAAACTTCTTATTGTGGCGGGCTGCGATAAGGGCTGCCTCGTTGCAAACATTAGCAATATCGGCACCCGAGAAACCCGGAGTCTGCTTTGCCAAAAACTCTCTGTCCAAATCTGGATCGAGCTTAAGTTTGCGCAGATGCACATCAAAAATCTGCTTACGCTCGTGAATTTCAGGCAAGCCCACTTCAATCTGGCGGTCAAAACGACCCGCACGCATCAGTGCCTTATCCAAAATATCAGCGCGGTTGGTAGCTGCAAGGACAATAACGCCTGCATTGGTCTGGAAACCATCCATCTCGGTAAGCAACTGGTTAAGCGTGTTCTCACGCTCATCGTTACCCGAGAAGCCTGCATTACGACCACGAGCGCGACCTATGGCATCAATCTCATCAATAAAGACGATGCACGGAGCCTTCTGCTTTGCCTGCTCAAAAAGGTCACGCACACGCGACGCGCCTACGCCAACAAACATCTCGACAAAATCTGAACCTGAGATTGAAAGGAATGGTACATTCGCCTCACCCGCAACAGCCTTGGCAAGCAGAGTCTTACCTGTTCCCGGAGGGCCTACAAGCAACGCGCCCTTTGGAATTTTTGCTCCCAATTCGCGATATTTGCCGGCATTCTTGAGGAAATCGACAATCTCCATAATCTCAACCTTCGCCTCCTCAAGACCTGCAACATCCTTAAATGTAACCTTACGATTTGGATCGTCCTGATCAAACTCCTGAGCGCGCGCTTTACCAACATTCATAATACCGCCGCCTGCGCCACCGCCACCACGGCTGAAGCCACGCATAAGGAATATCCAAACAACGATAAAGAAGACCCACGGCAACCAACCGAGCAACATATCAAGCCAATCTTGGCGATGGTTGTCATAAGTAAGCGCTACAGGTGTTGGCGAGAGAGCTACGACTTTGTCAAAGTCGTTACGAAAGGTCTCAACCGAGCCAATCTGAAACTCGAACTGGTGACCCTGCTCAGGAATAAGGGCGTACTTGGAGTCTTCGTTAGCGGTAAGTGCCGATATTGCATCGGCATTGAGATAAACCATCGCCTTGTCGCGGTTAACAATCTCTATCTTTGAGACCATACCAGACTCGATAAGTTTCTCAACCTCGCTCCAATCGCTCTTCATAGGTTCGCGACTCTGTTGACCAAAGAGAGCAAAACCCATTATTGCAAAAAATACCACAGTCCAAAACCACATAAAGTTTGGACGGAGGTTAACTATGTTTTTCTTTCTGTTTTTCTTTGATGCCATATTAATATCACATATTGTTACCTTTGAATAACGACACAGCGCTACTCAAATTGTGCAGTGAGCAAAAAAAGTGCTAATTAACACCATTTACTCAAAATCCTCATACTCCACCATTGGAGCATCTGCCCACAACTCCTCAAGTTTGTAGTAATCTCTAAGTTCAGTCTGGAAGATGTGAACCACAACATCTATATAGTCCATAGCCACCCACAAACCGGTCTGCTTACCCTCTACACGCCACGGCCATTCGCCAAGCTTATTGAACACAGCCTCCTCTACCGAGTCGGCAATAGCCGAAACCTGAGTTGTAGAGTCGGCATTACAAACCACAAAATGAGAGCAAATCGCGCCATCCATACCTGTTAAATCAAGAGAGACAACACCCTTACCCTTCTTATCCTGAATTGCAGCAGCAATAACTTCAATCAATACTTTTTCGTCCATAACAATCTATTTATTATATAATCACGCAAAGATAATAAAACAATTTGGGTTTTGCAATACAAATTTAGCTCTCATTGTGCAATGTTTGGCGCAAAATCAAATATTTTCGGTTTGGCTCAACCTTTGCAGATATGTCGGAGAATTAAAAACAATGCTTATGGAGACAAAATCTACTTCTTTTAAGATTTCGGTTACCACGCTCGCGATAATGAATGTTACCGCAGTGGTATCACTACGAGGATTAGCCGCTGAGTCGGTTTACGGACTAAGTTCAGCCTTTTATTACCTCTTTGCAGCCATTGTTTTTCTTATTCCAACAGCCCTTATCGCAGCTGAATTAGCCGCTATGTTCAGCGACAAAGAGGGTGGTGTGTTTCGTTGGATTGGAGAGGCTTTTGGAGCAAGAACGGGCTTTGTGGCTATATGGTTACAATGGATACAGTCAACGATTTGGTATCCTACGGTACTAACTTTTGGCGCGGTATCTATTGCGTTTATTGGTCTTAACCAACAGAGCGATATGGCGCTGGCGTCCAACAAGCTATTTACCATCATAGTTGTGTTGGCAATATATTGGACCGCCACATTTATATCACTCAAAGGACTTAATTGGGTTGGTAAAATAAGCAAGTGGGGAGGTATTATCGGAACCATCATTCCTGCTGCCCTACTTATAATTATGGGCATCATATACCTTGCTTCGGGCGGACATAACAATATGGATATGAGTGCAGGCTTCTTCCCCGACCTCAAGAAGTTTGACAACCTTGTTTTAGCCAGCAGTATATTCCTATTTTATGCCGGTATGGAGATGATGGGTATTCATGTTATGGAGGTAAACAATCCGACAAAGAACTACCCTAAAGCCATTATTATTGGATCGCTTATTACCGTTTCAATATTTATCCTGGGTACATTCTCTTTAGGTTTTATTATACCTGCAAAGGAGGTTTCGCTCACACAATCGCTACTCATAGGCTTCGACCGATATTTTGAGTATTTGCACATATCGTGGGCAGCGCCAATCATAGCTATCGCACTTATGTTTGGAGTACTTGCCGGTGTACTGACTTGGGTTTCGGGACCTTCAAAGGGTATTTTCAGCGTTGGCAAGGCGGGTTACCTGCCTCCTGTTTTCCAGAAGGCCAACTCGAATGGCGTTCAGCGCAACATTTTGCTTGTTCAGGGCGGTATCGTTACCCTGCTCAGTCTGCTCTTTGTAGTGATGCCGAGCGTTCAGTCGTTCTATCAAATTCTCTCGCAAATGACAGCCTCGCTCTACCTGATAATGTATATGATGCTCTTTGCTGCAGCCATAGTTTTGCGTTACAGGCTGAAGGACAAAAACCGACCATTCCGATTGGGCGGAAATATGACAATGTGGATCATTTCAGGATTGGGATTTTGCGGCTCATTGCTTGCCTTTATTTTGAGCTTTATTCCACCGGCACAAATCTCAACAGGAAGTCCAAAAACCTGGGTTACAATTCTCGTTGTAGGATGTATTGTGGTATTGGTTATTCCGCTGATTATCTACGCAATGCGTAAGCCGAGCTGGAAAAATGCAGATACAGAATTTGCACCATTTGAGTGGGAGAAAAAATAGAAAGAAATGGAGGTCAATTTGACCTCCATTTTTAATGTTCGTTGTTTAGAAAAATCTCGTAAACAGCCTCGGATAATCCCATCGATGAGAAGCCTCCATCGTGATAAAGATTTTGCATCGTAACTTTGCGCGTAAGGTCGCTAAAGAGTGTTACGCAATAGTTGGCACAATCCTTAGCGTCAGCATTACCAAGAGGAGACATAGCCTGTGCAAAATCGAGCATTGTTTTCATCCCCTTAACGCCATTTCCTGCAGTTGTAGGGGTCGGAGATTGAGATATTGTGTTGACTCTGACCTTAAAATCGCGACCGAAAATAGCGCCAAAACTACGAGCCTCTGACTCAAGCAACGCTTTTGCATCAGCCATATCGTTATAACCGACAACAATACGCTGAGCCGCTAAATATGTAAGAGCCACTATTGAGCCCCACTCGTTCATTGCTCTCTTGTTGTACAGCACGCTCATCACTTTATGAAACGAAACTGCGGAAATATCGAGCGTTTTAGAGAAAAAGTCATAGTTAAGCTGCTGATAAGGGATATTTTTACGCACATTAGGCGACATACCGACAGAGTGAAGCACAAAATCAATCTTACCGCCAAAGTGGGCCATTGCACCATCTACAAGAGCCTCCAAATCCTCAACGCTTGTTGCATCAGCAGCAATAACGGGGGCATTGCACAACTGAGCCAATTTATCAACTTCGCCCATACGGAGAGCAAGCGGAGTGTTTGTCAACACAATGTTGGCTCCCTGCTCTACTGCGGCAAGAGCCACCTGCCACGCTATAGATTGTTCATTTAGCGCGCCAAAGATTATACCGTTTTTTCCTTTGAGTAAGTTCATAGTTTTCTATTAGTTACAGTTAGCCTGCAAAGTTGAATACAAAAACTCTACAACTCGGACCATTTTGTGGTCAAAAGGTTGCAGTAGCAACGCTCGGCGAAATTGAACACGATGGGCTGTACTAAGCGTACTACCCATTGTGGGCATATTTTGTTAGCGGAAGCTAATGCTACCTTTTCACAGTATCCATTTTGTTGTCAAAAGGTTGCAGTAGCAACGCTCGTTGAAATTGAACACGATGGGCTGTACTAAGCGTACTGCCCATTGTGGGCATATTTTGTTAGCGGAACCTAATGCTACCTTTTCACAGTATCCATTTTGTTGTCAAAAGGTTGCAGTAGCAACGCTCGACGAAATTGAACACGATGGGCTGTACTAAGCGTACTGCCCATTGTGGGCATATTTTGTTAGCGGAAGCTAATGCTGCCTTTTCACAACAAAATTAGTCTTCGTCATCATACTCAATAGGCGACGGACGACGCTCCTCTTCCTCCTCATCATCCTGGATTTGGTCTGCGCCCTTAATCTCGTCGTCGTAGTACTCCTTATCGTCCTCCTCGTCAGTAAGTTCATCAATCTTAACATCGATTTTCACGAGGTAGCTTATCTCTTCGGTCTCAAAAGTTACTGCATAGAAGAAGTCGCCATTTGGTTTTTCTACACGAATCATTGAGTCATAGAAACCCTCAGGGTAGGCAATTTTCACAGCCTCTTGAAGTTCAACGGGAAGGTTATTAAAGCTAACAATAGATCTTTTCTTATTATTCGGAGCCATATACTTTTGATAATTTTAATTATTACACGGTTTTCGGGTGCAAGTATAAGCAAAAATTTGTAACTGCACGAATTTAGAGAATTTTTTTTGATTTTTTTTTGAATTAGGGCTATATTTGAAATAAAATATGTAATTTCGTGCGGTAGGAATAATAATATGGAGAATAACGAGCAGATACTGTCAGAGATTGAGTCGCTAAGAGAGCAACTCAACTATCATAATCACAAATATTATGTCGAGAACAGTCCTGAGATTAAGGACTTTGAGTTCGACACTCTTATGCGTCGGCTTATGGATTTGGAGGCGGAGTATCCCCAATATGCCGATCCACTCTCTCCTACTGTTCGCGTAGGCAGCGACCGCACCAGCGAGTTCAACTCTGTTCAGCACCGCTATCCTATGTTATCACTCTCAAACACCTACTCTATAGAGGAGTTGACAGCCTTTATTGAGCGCATAGAGCGCGAGTGGGGTGCTACAGAGTATGTGTGCGAATTAAAGTTTGACGGCACAGCCATAAGTCTGACATACGAAAAGGGGCGTCTTGAGAGAGCGGTTACTCGTGGCGACGGCACTATGGGCGATGATGTAACGACCAATGTCAAGACCATTCGTTCCATACCATTGGTACTCTCAGGCAGCGGCTACCCAGATTTATTTGAGATTAGGGGCGAGATTTTTATGCCTTACAATTCATTTGACCGCCTCAATGCCGAGCGTGAGGTTGCCGGCGAGCAACTCTTTGCCAATCCGCGCAACGCTGCTGCGGGAACACTCAAGCAGCAACAATCGGCTGTTGTAGCACATCGCGGTTTGGACTGCACGCTATATCAAATGGCAGGGGACAATCTGCCATTCAAAAACCATATTGAGAACTTAGAGGCAGCGCGCAGTTGGGGCTTCAAGGTTTCGGAATATATGACTCTTTGTCGCGGTGCAGCAGAGGTTATTGCCTACATAAACCATTGGGATGAGGCTCGCAAATCGCTCCCATACCCTACCGACGGCGTAGTTATCAAGGTCAACGACTTCAATTTGCGCTCCAAGCTGGGCTTTACCGCCAAATCGCCTCGCTGGGCTGTAGCCTACAAGTTCAAGGCCGAGAGCGCGCTGACAACCCTTCTAAGTGTTGATTTTCAAGTTGGCAGAACGGGTGCTATAACCCCAGTGGCTAATCTTGAACCGGTGCTATTGGCCGGCACAACGGTAAAAAGAGCAACACTGCACAATGCTGAGCAGATTTCCGCGTTAGATATACGAATAGGCGACAAAGTTTATGTCGAGAAGGGCGGTGAGATTATACCTAAGATTACAGAGGTAGAACTCTCCGAGCGTACTGCCGACAGCAGACCATTTGAATACATCGACCATTGTCCTGAGTGCGGTGCGGAGTTGGTGCGTTACGAGGGCGAAGCAAAGCACTATTGCCCTAACCAGAGCGGATGCCGACCTCAAATTATTGGTCGCATTATACACTTTATCCGTCGCAAGGCGATGGATATTGACGGTTTGGGCAACGAGACTGTAGAGTTGCTGTTTGAGAATGGCCTGATTGGCAATATTGCCGACATATACACACTTCGCGCTAACGACCTTGCAGTATTACCACGCTTGGGCGAAAAGTCGGCTGACAATATTATCAGCAGCATTGAGCGCTCCAAGAGCGTACCTTTTGCCCGCGTACTGTTTGGCTTGGGAATACGATTTGTCGGAGAGACTACCGCTAAGTATTTGGCTGCACATTTTAAGAGCATTGATGCCGTTATGGCTGCTGACAAGGTGTCGCTAATGGAGTCAGACGAGGTAGGAGAAAAGATTGCCGATGCAATTATCGACTACTTTGCCGACCCCGCCAACATAGAGATTATAGAGCGCCTCAAGGAGGCAGGATTGCAGTTTGAGGCGGAGCAGAGCGTAAGGCACTCCGACACATTGGAGGGTAAAAATATCGTCATCTCAGGCAAGTTTATCAACCACTCCCGCGAGGAGTTGAAGGCTATGATAGAGGCTCACGGTGGTAAAAACCAATCGGGCGTAAACGCTAACACCGACTTTATCGTTGCGGGAGAAAATATGGGTCCGGCAAAGTTGCAGAAGGCCGAAAAATTGGGAGTAAAAATTCTCTCGGAGAGCGAGTTTATAGAGCTTATAGGCGGTGCTGTTGTTGTAGAGCAGGCGCCAACGACTCAGGCTCCGACCGCATCCGAGCAAGTTATACAGACAACGCTATTTTAATTATGATAACTAATCGTTTTTCAGGCGTAGGTGTAGCCTTAATAACACCTTTTGACAACAAAGGAAGCATTGACTTTGCTGCTCTGGCTGCAGTTATTGACCGCGTAATAGAGGGTGGAGTGGATTATCTATTGGCATTAGGCACAACCTCGGAGTCTCCAACACTATCTCCTGCCGAACGCATTGCCGTTACTCGATTTATCCGTGAGCGCGTAGCGGGTCGCAAGCCGCTAATGGTAGGTATTGGAGGCAACTGCACCGCCGATGTAGTAGCAACATTGCGCAGTTGGGATTTTACAGGTTACGACGCAATTTTAAGCGTTAATCCATATTACAACAAGCCCAATCAGGAGGGTTTGTATCGCCACTTTAAGGCGATTTCCGAAGCATCGCCCCTCCCAATTATGCTCTACAACATACCAGGTCGCACAGGAGTAAATATGACACCGCAAACCGTTGCCCGCATAGTTAAAGATTGCCCTAACATTTTCGGCATCAAGGAGGCATCGGGAAATGTCGAGCAGATGGAGGCCATTGTAAAGGCTGTCGAGGCCGTGCGTAACGATTTTATCCTCGTAAGTGGAGATGACGGACTGACCGTTGAGGCTATTAAGCGCGGTGGAAAGGGCGTGTTATCAGTTCTGGCACACCTCTACCCTAAGAAGGTAAAAGAGTTTACCGACCTGGCTTTAGAGGGTAACTTTGAAAAGGCTCACTACGAGATTTCAAGACTTGAAACAATTATAGACCTTCTCTTTACCGAGGGCAACCCCGTAGGCATAAAAAATGCACTTGCTACAAAGTTCATCTGCACTCCTACTGTAAGGCTTCCGCTTGCCGAGGCGAGTGTGGAGTTGGACATACGCCAGAGAACCGAAATAATAAGATATGAGGCTTAGAAGAGTATTTACCGCGCTTATTGGCGCATTGATTACAGTTGCTGCCACGGCTCAAACGCCCGACAACGACAAGATTTTTGCTGACATAAACGACAGCAACTCGCCATTCTATTATCCTAACCTGATGATGAAGTATCAGGCTGGCGAGCAGTTGACCGACGAACAGTATCACTACCTCTACTATGGCTATGCATATCAAGCACAATATCGCCCGTTAAACGACAATCCGGGTATGACCAAGGTGCAAAACATTATGGCCCGCATAGCCATTGACACACCATCTGTGACCGACATAGACCAGCTTATCGCAGCTGGCACGGAGGCTATGGAGTATGATCCCTTCTCCCCAAAGTTGCTCAACATTATGGCATACGCCTACGGCACAGCGGGTGACAAAGTGCGCGAGAAGATTTACTCCGACCATTTGCAGGCTGTGCTACGCATAATAGCTGCATCAGGCACCGGATTGAAGGAGAAGGAGGCAATGCACATAATCTTCTTCTCTCACGGAGTAGATTTTATTGCTGCCAAAGGCTGGAACCAGCTTAAGGGAAAGATTATAAGTCGCGAAGTTGAATTTATACCTTTTGAAGCGCCCAAAGATAAGGTCAAAGGTTACTATTTCGACTACAGCCGCGTATATTGGAACAAACCTGACAACTACACTTTTGAACGCGAGCGTACCTGGCAGTTCAACAACCTCAAACCAAGACAATACAAGTAATGAAAAGAGCGCAATTATTCATAGTTCTGCTTGCACTATTAGCCACAGCGTGTGTTAAACCCGAGCCTGTACCACAAGGCTCACTGAGCATTTTGAGTGGCGTAAACAACAACCAACTCACCCTCGGAGGCGAACAGGGTGCTACCACCAAATTCTCAATTAAGTCCAAATTGGCGTGGCAGGTACTCGAGACAAAGGGTGTGTCATACTCACCCTCAAGTGGAGAAGCGACCGAAAAGGTTGAAATCACCGCAACAGCAACCGAGGCAAACAACACTCTTCAAAGACGCAAATTGGGCGATGTAGTCATTCGCCTTGACCACACTCGTTTCACAGGCATAGAGGCTTTTCAGGAGCCACAAATTATTATCGACCAGACTATCGGCACAACGCTCAATCTACCAGCAGAGCAGCAGCGCGAAACCAGATTGGAGTTCAAGTGTAAGAGTGACGACTTTGAGATTGAAAGCAATGGCGATATAACTGTCTCCAAACCTCAATCATTAGGAGAAAACAAGTATCGCATTGCTATTTGTGCAACGAAGGACAATATGACCAACGAGCAACACAAAGCCGGCTCTATACGATTTAAGGTCAATGGCGTTGAACAGCAGGGAGAGGTGGAGGTTATCCAAAACCGAGCAATAGAGTTTGGCCGTTCGCAATTCTTTATAAACGGCGATGCGGGAGCTCAAACCTCAGTTACAATCAACTCGCCGTTTGATTTTACAATAGCTACCTCATCGGCAGAGTTGACCGCCCAGAAGCAGAGCAATGGTGCGGTGCTTTTAACAGCCAACAAAGCAAACAATGGCTCAAAGGAGCGTCTGATAGCAACACTTACAGTAACACTAACGAACAATCCTAACTGCAAGGCCACTATAGATGTTATGCAGCGCCCAAGTCGCGTAGAGAAGAGCCTTATGTTCTTTATGCTTGGCACAAGTTTGTCGGGATATTACGATACCAACCTTAAAATGGTAGAAAATGTACTGAGCAGCGACAATAGTGGCACCTATCGCGTAGTGGTTTTCAAGCAGAGCAGTACAACCCGTGGAGCTTCGTTTGAAATTACATACGACAAGAGCCTAAAGAAGATTATTCGAGAGCCAATCAAGGAGTACTCTCTACCTTCTCAATACAATGAGCAGATGGCTACCGAGATATTCAAGGATCTGGCCGCTACATCACCGGCAAAAGAGTATGGTCTATATATCGGCTCACACGGTAAAGGTTGGATACCTAAGAGCACAAGCAGAGCATATTCTACACTCTCTACTGCGAGCAGTTATGATGATATATGGACACCTGCACCCGGAGCAGTTATGGTGCGCCACATTGGCGACAATGCCAATACGCAACTCAACATCGATGAGTTTGCGGCAGCCATTACTACAGCGGGGTTACACTTTGACTATATGATTTTCGATGTGTGCTTTATGTCCAATATCGAGAGCATATATATGCTCAAAGATTGCACCGACTACATCTTAGCATCGCCTTGCGAGGTTATGGCGTCAGGTATGCCTTACAACCACATCATCCCACAGATGCTAAGTACAGGCGATATAAAGAGTCGCCTCAATCGTGCCTCACAGAAATATGTTGATTACTACAAGACCACAGCAACAGGCATTTATAGTTCAGCTTGCTCTGCAGTTATAGATTGCAGCCAAATGGAGGCTTTGGCTCAATGTGTAAAGAGGGCTAACAACTCACTTAAAGAGATTGACCACAACACTATTCAGGCTTATGACGGAGTTAGTTCATCGCGTAACCCAACGCATATTTTCTACGACTTAGAGCACTATTTAACCCTAAGTTGTACCGACAATGCTGCGTTAAGTGAGTTTAAGGAGCAGATGGCCATAACTGTTTCGGGACAGCACAACACCCCGACATTCTACTCGGCATATAACAATCGCGCCAACCCTATTGAGTTCTATTCGGGCGTAACCACCTCGGCGCCGATAGTTCTCGACCCGGCCTCAGCTTATATTGCCGAATGGCAGCAGAGTGCGTGGTATAAAGCAACGCATTAATAGAATTTCAGTATAGAAAGCGTCTTTTAGGCGCTTTCTATTTTATTATATACATCGGCAAGACGATGTGACATATAGTACTGCGCCACGCCTCGAATAGCCATATAGAGAGTAAAAGCTAACCAAAGCGCATTATTTCCGATAATTGGTTGCAAAGCGTAGTAAATAGCGAAGTATGCTACCGTCGAGAGTAACATAGAGTTGCGCAAAATGCGTGTAAGAGTTGCACCAACCATAATACCATCCATAAGGAATGGCAGAGCGGCGGCCATTGGGATGACAATAACCCAACCTATATATTGCTTTGCCACAGCCAAAATATCGGCAAGCTGACCCTCCTGTCCCACAAAGAGAGCAATAATATCGCGCCACCAACCCACATAAATCACTATACACACTACAGCTGTACCTATCGCCCACACAACACAGCGGCGGAGGCATAGCTTGAGCGACAATCTATCCTTTGCTCCTATAAAGCGACCCGTTAGGGCCTCGGCTGCATAAGCAAAGCCATCATTCATATATGAGAAGAGTGTAAACAGTTGCAGCAGCATAGTATTTACAGCCAGCACAATATCGCTCTCCATACGGGCAGAGGCCGCTGTAAAGAATGTATAGACTGCAACAATACAGAATGTGCGGATAATTATATCTCCATTAACCTTAAAGAACTCTTTCAGCGCGCTTGGATTGAGAACCTGAGCAATATCGACCTTTGTAAGGGTCTTACCAAAGTATATCACAAGCAGTGCCAGCGAGAGCAACATACCACTCCATTGTGCCACTACAGAGGCGTATGCTATGCCAACAAGTCCCATATCCAATCCAAAGACGAAGGCAAAGCTTAGAGCGATATGAAGTATATTAATAAATATAGAGGTACACATAGGTATGACGGCATTTTGCATACCCGTAAACCAACCGTTAAGGCCAAAGAGCATAATTCCCGCAGGCACAGCCCAAATACGGGCATAATAGTAGTCGGCAACTAACTGCGAGCCGTTCATCATCCACAACGATAACTCTCCAAGTGGGTACTGGAGCAACAACATAACCACTCCGAGCACAGCCGACACCGCCACAGCGCGCACAAGCATAGAGGTGGTGGTCACAAAGTCACCCGCACCAAAGGCTTGAGCCGTCAATCCACTTGTACCCATACGGATAAACGAGCAGTTCCAATAAATAAAGTTAAATATCGACACTCCGATAGCTAATGCTCCGA
>JAFNYE010000011.1 GCA_017383345.1 Alistipes sp.
CACTTCGTACGACGAGGTTACCAAATCTATCGACACCCTCCGCAAGCAGGGTATGCAGAGCCTTATCCTCGATTTGCGCGATAACTCCGGCGGCTTCCTTGACCAAGCCATTCTTATAGCCAACGAGTTCCTTGAGCGCGGCAAACTGATTGTCTATACCGAGGATCGCAACAAGAAGCGCATCCGCCAATATAGCGACGGTCGCGGTAAGGCTACCGATTTGGAGGTGGCCGTAATTATCGACGAGGGTAGCGCCTCTTCGAGCGAGATTTTGGCCGGTGCTTTGCAGGATAACGACCGAGGCACAATCATAGGTCGCCGCTCCTTTGGTAAGGGTTTGGTGCAGTCGCAAATACCGTTCAAGGATGGCTCGGCCCTAAGACTTACCGTTGCAAAGTATTTCACCCCTACGGGTCGCTCTATACAGAAGCCTTACACGGCGGGCGAGGAGGAGCAGTACAATATGGATATTATCAACCGCTACAAGCACAACGAGTTCTTCTCGGCAGACTCTATACGCTTTGCCGACTCTCTCAAGTTTACCACTCCGAAGGGTAAGATTGTCTATGGCGGTGGTGGCATTATGCCCGACATATTCATTCCGCTCGACACTACCAATATGACAAAATACTTTATGGAGGTTACAGGTAAAAATATCCTCTACCGCTTCACTATAGACTACGCCGACAACCATCGCAAGCAACTCAACGCAGCAAAGAGTCTGAAGGATTTGGAGCGTATGTTTGCGCAGGACAAGGGGATGTTCAACCGCTTTGTCAACTACGCCGCAGCTAACGGAGTGAAGCCTTCCTGGCAACAGATATCTATCTCACGCTCAATTATGGAGGCACAGCTCAAGGCCTACATCGCCCGCAACTCGGAGTTTGACAGCGGCGCGTTCTACTACTTCATCCGCCCTATCGACACCACCCTCGAGACGGCAATAAACACTCTCAAACACAATGATTAAACGAAGCATATATATCGTACTGCTGCTTGGCGCTATAGCGTTAGTGACCCTTGCGGCCATCAACAAACCAAACACCCGCTCCCTGCTGCCCGAATTTCACCTTTTTGAGCATCAGAGCGTAGTTGTTGACTCTCCGACCGAGGCGGAGCAAAACGAACAAACCGCTGTGCCGACCTTAGCCGACACAACGGTTATATCAGAGCCTACAACCGAGGCTGCTCTGCAATAGTTACTTTATCACGATTTTATCCAACGGCAACTTGGGAACAAAATGCACCCCATCTTGCCGGTAGTAGTCGTGCGACTCGCCCTCGGATATCTCGACCATACGAATAGTCTCAGCACCCTTGCCTATAGCTACAATAAGCAGAGGCTCATACTCCAGACCCAAAGATTGTTGCACCTTCTGATGGTCAAAAGCGCCTATGCAGATACCGTTAAGACCTATCTCTACAGCCTGCAACAACATTGTCTGCGCAACAATACCTATATCCATATTGACATACTTATCCTCAGCCACCGTTGAGCATATAACCACAAATGCTCGTGGTTCCGTGCCCTCCAAAGGGAGCTTTATATCCCTCAGTGCGCCTCCTAAACGAATGAATGGAAGCACCTTGTCGGCCTCATCGGTAAGCACAGCTCTGAGGCGCAAGACCTGCTGATTGCGAGCCGACGGACAGGAGGGTACAACCGCCATAATACGACGCAACTGATCCTCTCGCACCACAAAGGAGTTGTCATAGCCGCGATAGCTGCGATTTTTAGCGACAATCTTGGCCAAATTCATCGTACGCTTCGGAGCAGAACTTTTGCCGGCCAGAAAGTCCTCCATCTTCTTACCCAAGTAGTTGTCCGCCATATCTATAAGTTGTTAAGACATTCGATAATCAACTCGGCACTCTGGCGTATCTCCTGCTCCGAGATTGTCAGCGGTGGCGAAATACGGAAGGCTGTATCACAATAGAGGAACCAATCGCTCAATATACCGCTCTCGATAAACATATCCATCATACGGAACAGTTTCTCGCTACAACCCAGCTCAACGGCAAGCAACAGACCGCTTCGGCGAATTTCAACCACCTCAGGGTGTCCCTCAAGCAGTTGCTCATAGAGCCTGCCCTTACTCTCAACCTGCTCAACGATATTGTTATCAAGCAGATACTTTGTTGCTGCCAGACCAGCCGCACAACATACGGGATGACCGCCAAAGGTTGTTATATGACCCAAAACGGGGTTATGTTGCAGGGTATTCATAATCTGATTTGACGACACAAAAGCGCCCAACGGCATACCACCGCCAAAGGCCTTTGCAAGACATACTATATCTGGTGTAACGCCATATTTCTGCATTGCAAACATCTCGCCCGAGCGACCCATACCCATCTGTATCTCATCGAAGATAAGCAACGCTCCCACCTCGGTGCAACGCTTGCGCAACGCCTGCAAATAGCCCTCATCAGGGAGTCGCACTCCCGCCTCGCCCTGCACAGGTTCACACAACACCAACGCTGTGCGCTCGGTAATCTGCTCAAGATCGCTGAAATTATTAAACTCCAACGCCTTGCAGTCGGGTAGCAGCGGACGGAAGGCACTCTTCCACTCCTCGCCCTCAGGGAAGCCCATCATACTCATTGCTCCGTGAGTAGAGCCGTGGTAAGCACGACGCATTGATATCATCTCCGTACGGCCCGTATAACGCTTTGCCAACTTGAGCGCACCCTCTACAGCCTCAGCGCCCGAATTGAGAAAATAGACGCTATTGAGCGGATCGGGCAGCAAATTTGCAATAAGAGTAGCATACTCCACCTGCGGACGCTCAACCATCTCGCCATAGACCATAATATGCATATAATCTTTAGCCTGACGGCATACAGCCTCAACAACTTGAGGGTTTGCGTGACCCACATTGCTCACCGAAACGCCCGAGATAAGGTCAAAGTAACGCTTACCCTCAGGAGTATAGAAATAGACGCCCTCAGCACGCTCTACGCTGATAAGTTGCGGAGATGGAGAGGTCTGACCGATATGTGCCAAAAACTGTTGGCGCAGTATTTGGTTTTGATTTTTCATAAAAATAGAGTACCTTTGTTACTGCAAAAATACAAAAAAACTCTTTGCATTCAACTGTGAGTGTGAAAAATGTGTGTTATGGGAAAGTTTAATGACAAAAGAGTTCTTATTACCGGCGGAGCGTCGGGAATAGGACGGATTATGGGCGCTATGGCGCTTGAGAAGGGTGCTGCGGCACTTGTTATTTGGGATATTAATAAGGCAAACATTGACGAAACGATTGCCCAATTAAGCTCTAAAGGTCGCGTTGTCGGCTACTGTCTGGACATATCCGACGAGCAGAGTGTCATCTACACGGCGCAGTCCGTCAAGGAGCAGGTTGGAGATATTGACATCCTTATAAACTGCGCAGGCATTATTACGGGCAACAAGACCTTTGACAACTGCACATCGGCAGAGATACACCGCACTATGAACATCAACACCATCGCCCCGATGATTGTTGCGCTGCAATTTCTGCCCGATATGATTGCTCGCGATAGCGGACATATATGCAACATATCCTCGGCAGGCGGACTGATATCCAACCCGCGAATGAGCATCTATGCTGCCAGCAAGTGGGCCGTGATAGGTTGGTCGGACTCGGTAAGAATAGAGCTTGAGCAGATCAATAGCCGCGTTAAGGTTACAACAATCGCTCCGTACTACATCAAGACGGGTATGTTTGACGGTGTAAAGTCGCCTATCGTGCCGCTTATGAAGCCTCAGTATGCCGCTCGACAGATTATCCGCGCCATAGAGCGTAACAACAGGGTCAAGGTTATAACCAAACTCATCCCCTTTCCGCTCCATTTCGTGCGCTTTATGCAGGGCATACTGCCAATTAAGGCGTTTGACTGGATCTTTGGACAGGTATTTGGTATATATCACTCAATGGACAACTTTACAGGTAGAAAATAATGGCTATAACAAACACTACAGCGGTACAGATTACAAAAATCGTGAACTCCCAGCGCGAATATTTCGCTACGGGGCAGACCTTGAACATCTCCTACCGCATTGCTGCGCTCAAGTCGCTTAAGGCGGCTATCAAGAAGTTCGAAAAGCCCCTTGCCGCGGCATTGTGGCAAGATCTCCACAAATCCTACGAGGAGGCTTACCTCACCGAGCTGAGTATCGTATTGGGCGAGATAGACAACCATATCCGCCACCTCAAGCAGTGGGCAGCACCAAAGCACCACTCTACTCCGCTCAAGATGTTCCCTTCGCGCAGCAAGGTTATCAGCGAGCCTTTGGGTCTGGCGCTCATCATAGCGCCGTGGAACTACCCCGTACAACTGCTGCTCAACCCGCTTGTGGGCGCAATATCGGCAGGATGTACCGCCGTACTCAAACCCTCGCCCTATGTTCCGACCGTGGCAAAGGTCCTGGAGGAGCTTATAACCGAGTGCTTCAACCGCGACTATGTGGCCATTGTGCAGGGTAACCGCGATGTCAACACCCTGTTGCTTGAGCAGCGCTACGATCTGATTTTCTTTACCGGCAGTCCATCGCTCGGGCGCACCGTTATGAGCGCCGCGGCAAAGAATTTGACCCCCGTAGTACTCGAGTTGGGAGGCAAGAGCCCTTGCGTTGTTGATTGCAGTGCCGACATAGCCACAGCCGCCAAGCGCATCGCGTGGGGAAAGTCGCTCAATGCCGGCCAAACCTGCATCGCTCCAGACTATCTGCTTGTCCACCACGCCATTAAGGAGCAACTTATCGAGGCTCTGAAGAGCGAGTTTAAGCGTCTTTTGGGCAAAAACCCTAAAAAGAGCCGCCACTTTGTACGCATTGTCAACGAGCGCGCTTTTGACCGCCTTGTCGGTTATATCAAGGGTGCAAATGTCGTTGTAGGCGGAAATTACGATAAGGATGAGCGCTACATAGAGCCAACAATTATAGATAATGTAAGCCTCGATAGCCCCGTTATGGAGGAGGAGATTTTCGGTCCGATTTTCCCTGTTGTAACTTACATCACCACCGAGCAGGCTGTTAAATTTATCAACGAGCGCGAAAAGCCACTCGCCCTATACTACTTCGGTGACCAGCAGAGCGCCGACTATGTTATCGGCCACACCTCATCGGGTGGCGCGTGCGTCAATGACACAATTGTCCATATCGCCAATGAGAAACTCCCATTTGGAGGTGTCGGCAACTCTGGTATGTCGTCGTACCACGGCGAGGAGTCGTTCAAGGTCTTTTCACACTTCCGTTCGGTTGTTACCACCCCAACCTGGATAGACCTTCCATTCCGCTATATGCCTTACCGCCTCTTTAGCTTGGTAAAGAAACTGCTCTAACACGCCCTACTGCATACTATAATCAAGGAGTCACATCAGTGACTCCTTTATTTATACTAAGTATAAATCAAAAATATCGGTTTGGCTGCACTTATTACCGATAATTTTTGTAACTTTGTGCCCAAAGTGTTAAAAGTATAACTTTATAAAACCAAATCACTATGTTCGCTATCGACAACTATGATTTTACAGGTAAGCGCGCCATTATCCGCGTAGATTTCAATGTGCCGCTTAACGGTGAGGGTCAGGTTACTGACGACACTCGTATTCGCGCAGCTATCCCTACTATCAAGAAGGTACTTGAGAAGGGTGGTGCTGTTATTCTTATGTCGCACCTCGGTCGTCCTAAGAAGAATCCGGATCCAAAGTTCTCTCTTGAGCAGATTATCCCTGCTATCGAGGCTCGTTTGGGCGTAAAGATTCAGTTCGCAGGTGACTGTATGGGTGAGAAGGCTGCCGAGATGGCTGCAAACCTCAAGTCTGGCGAGGTTATGCTTCTTGAGAACCTCCGTTTCTATGCTGAGGAGGAGGGTAAGCCACGCGGTCTTGCTGAGGATGCAACTGACGAGGAGAAGAAGGCTGCAAAGAAGGCTCTTAAGGAGGGTCCACAGAAGGAGTTCGTAAAGAAACTCGCTTCTTATGCTGACTGCTATATCAACGACGCATTCG
>JAFNYE010000152.1 GCA_017383345.1 Alistipes sp.
GAGCAAAAAATGAGGCGTTGCAGATTCTCTGCGCAACACTGCTTACAAGTGAGGAGGTTGTTGTAGATAACATTCCGCAGATTCTTGATATCGTACAGCTTATAGACCTGCTGTCGGCTATGGGCGTGGAGGTTAAGCGCTTGGGTAAGGAGTGTTATTCATTCCGTGCCAATAATGTCAACCTTGACTTTGTTCATACCGATGAATATTTGCGTCGTTGTGCCCGTCTGCGTGGCTCGGTGATGCTTCTTGGCCCTATGTTGGGTCGCTTTGGTGTGGGTTATATGCCAAAGCCTGGTGGCGATAAGATTGGTCGCCGTCGCCTTGATACCCACTTCCTAGGCTTCCAAAAGTTGGGCGCAAAGTTTGACTATGATAGCGACGAGAGCCTCTTTGCCGTGCGTGCCGACGGTAAACTGGAGGGTTGCTATATGTTGCTCGACGAGGCTTCGGTTACAGGTACTGCCAATATTATTATGGCTGCCGTGCTGGCTAAGGGTATAACTACAATCTACAATGCTGCCTGCGAGCCATATATCCAGCAGCTGTGTCGTATGCTTATCCGTATGGGTGCCCATATTGAGGGTGTAGGCTCTAACCTGCTTACAATTGTGGGTGTGGATAGTCTTGGCGGAACAACGCACCGTCTGTTGCCCGATATGATTGAGGTCGGCTCATTTATCGGTATGGCGGCAATGAACCGCTCGGAGATAACAATCAAAAATGTGGCTTACCACGAGCTGGGTATCATCCCTCAGCAGTTTGAGCGCCTCGGTATCGCAATCGAGCGTCGCGGAGATGATATTTTTATCCCTCAGCAAGACCATTATAGCGTTGAGAGCTTTATTGACGGCTCTATTATGACCTTTGCCGATGCTCCGTGGCCGGGTCTTACTCCTGACCTGCTCTCAATATTTTTGGTTGTAGCTACACAGGCAAAGGGTACAACGCTCATACACCAAAAGATGTTTGAGTCGCGCCTTTTCTTTGTTGATAAGCTTATCGATATGGGTGCGCAGATTGTGCTTTGCGACCCTCACCGCGCTGTTGTTATCGGTCACGACCATAATGTACAGTTACGCGCAGCACGCCTCTCGTCACCTGATATCCGTGCAGGTGTGTCGCTGCTTATTGCTGCTATGAGTGCCGACGGCGTAAGTACAATCCAGAATATCGACCAGATTGACCGCGGTTACCACAATATTGAGGGCCGTCTGAACGCTTTGGGCGCTAATATCATCCGCGTGGATGAGTAGTTAATTTGGTTGTTTAATTTTCGCTCTTTGCCGCCTTTACCGCCTCAACAGCCTTTTGGACAGAGCCGTGAAGGAGTAGCAGATTTTTAGCCTGCTCATAGGGTAGAGATAACTCATCGACAAGCATTCGTGTGCCTCTGTCGATGAGTTTTTTGTTCGACAACTGCATATTGACCATACGATTGCCACGCACGCGACCAATGCCTATCATAGCCGTTGTGGTAATCATATTGCAGACCAACTTCTGGGCTGTTCCCGACTTCATACGCGAGCTGCCCGTCACAAACTCCGAGCCGACAACGGTCTCTATTGCGATATCGGCCTGTGCAGCGGCAGGGGAGTTGCGGTTTGAGGCTATGGCAGCTGTGAGCAGACCATTCTCTCTCGCCTTGCGTAGCACACCCACAACATAAGGGGTTGTTCCTGATGCGGCTATACCTACAACGGTATCAAGTGGGGTAGGGTTGTATGGCTCAAGGTCGCGCCATCCCTGCTCGGTATCATCCTCTGCACCCTCCACGGGGGTACGCAGAGCCTTATCGCCACCTGCAATAATGCCGATAATAACAGTTGGGGGCATACCGAATGTCGGGGGCACTTCTGAGGCGTCAAGAACGCCTAAGCGACCACTTGTGCCTGCGCCCATATAGAAGAGGCGACCACCTTGTTTTAGGCGCACAATAAGCTCACTGACAAGTTTTTTAACCTGTGGCAGCGTTCGCTTTACAGCCTCTGCTACGCGGCTATCTTCGCGATTTATCGCCTCCAGGCAACTATAGACCGACATCTTTTCCAGGTTGTCGTAGTACGAAGGCTCCTCGGTTATTTTGCGGAAAGGTTTTTCTGACGGTTCCGTCGGATTTACACTCTGCCCCGAATGGTGTCTTACAAGACCCTCCATAGGCGAAATAACCACATCGGCAAGTTCGAAGCCCTCGCGTTCAACTACGCGACGGAGTACCGCCTCAAAGTGGTATGCAATAGAACCTACGGCGTAAACCCTGCGTAGTGGATATTGTGCAAGATTGCGACGCACAAACTCCTCGAAACAACCCTCTACAAGGGCGTAGATATAACTATCGTCAAGATGTGCCGATAAAAATTTGGCAAATGACGCCAGGTAGCGATTAGCCTGTGGTTTGCGATATACTGCCTCGAGGATATCTCCTTGCGTGATGGCATATTCGGCCTCAAACATCTTAACGATATGTTGTGGTGCCACACCCTTGAATATGTCGCCAATAAGCGCCTTGCCCAATACACAACCGCCACCCTCGTCCCCGAGTATGTAGCCCAATGCTGCCACCTTTTTGGTCACTTTACCGTTGATGTAACAAGCTGAGTTAGAGCCTGTTCCCATAATGGCAACAATGCCGTCACCATTACCTACAGTACCTCGGGCAGCTCCCTCCATATCGCTTGTTGCGACAATTTGGGCTGACGGATATATCTGCTCAAGCAACTGACACATCACTTCGCTCTTTTCGGGTGTTACACCCGCGCCGTAGAAGAATATCTGCTCTATTGGGTAAGACTCCGTTTGGGGTGCAACCGTATCGTTGAGCAGGGTGGTAATCTGCTCAGGCGTGAGGCTGTATGGGTTTATGCCCTCGCTAATAAATCGTTTAACGATGGTGGCATTTGAGGTGTCGGCAACAACCCAGTCGCACTTGGTTGAGCCTCCGTCGGCAATCAAAATCATTATTTCTTGCGTTTAATGAGTAACATAAGCCCTACAAAGGTTATCAGGGCGTTGACAATAAGTAGCTCGTAGCTGAACTTGTATCCTCCAAACCAACGCTCGGAGTTTTGTTGCAACACAAAGCATAGTATCGGAGCAACCACGGCAACAATGCCTACATAGCGGCTCTTGACGCTCCATTTTGTCAAAATACCGAAGGCAAACAGACCCAAAATAGGGCCATAGGTGTAGCTTGCGAGGGTATATACGGCGTCAATTACATTGGTGCTGTTGAGGCGGTGTAATATACATATAACCAGGAACATAGCCACCGCCATAGCGATATGCACACCTTTGCGAACTTTGGTCAGCTTAAGGTCATCAAAGCGTTTGTCTGCACCCAAAACATCGATTGTAAAGGATGTGGTGAGTGCTGTCAGGGCGGAACCTGCTGCCGAATAGGTTGCCGACACAAGGCCCAGGATAAAGAGAATACCTACAATCAGAGGCATTTGTGGCGAGGTGGCAACGGTGCCAAACATATTGTCTGAGAGTGGCGGTAGGGTAATGTTCATCCTCTCGGCAAAGGTGTAGAGAATAACGCCGAGGGTTAGCAATACAAAGATTATTAAGGTTTGCAAAATGGCAGATACGACCATATTTTTCTGCGAGTCGCTGTAGTTTTTGCAAGCTAAACTGCGCTGCATCATATCTTGATCCAGGCCCGTCATTGCGATAACCGAGAATATGCCTGCCAAAAACTGCTTGAAGAAGTATCGGCGGTCGTTGATGTCGTCAAAGAAGAATATGCGGCTGTTTTCGCTGCTCTTTACCGTTGCCACCATCTCGGTAAACGACATATCAAGTCTTTGACACACAAACCATATTGACAAACCTATACTTAGCACAAGACATACGGTCTTGAGCGTATCGGTCCAAATAAGCGACTTTACGCCTCCGCGGAAGGTGTAGAGCAATACCAGGAGCACTGTTACAGCTGCGTTAAGCCAAAATGGCAAACCGTAAGGCTCAAAGAGCAACAATTGCAGCACTACGCATATCAAAAATAGTCGCACCGAAGCACCGAGGAGTTTGGAGATAAAGAAAAACCACGCTCCCGTTTTGTATGCCCCTGTGCCAAATCGGTTCTCAAGATATCCGTATATCGACACTAAGTTCATTCGATAAAATAGCGGTATGAGCAGAAAGGCGATGATGAAGTATCCCGTCATAAAACCCAAAGCCATCTGGAAGTAGGAGAAACCGCTTGCCGCCACCATACCCGGCACCGATACAAAGGTTACGCCCGACATTGCTGCGCCAACCATTGCCAACATAACCATCCACCAACTCGATGAGCGGTTGCCGACAAAAAAGCCCTGATTGTCCGCCTTACGGCCTGAGATATACGCCACCGTAAAGAGTATGGCTATGTAGATAAAGATTGTTGCAATAATAATCGAAGCGTTCATAATTCAATAGTTAATTACACAAAGATAGCAAAAAGAACGAAAACCACCTAATAGCAGCTCTATATTTCCTCCAATATAAATAGAAAGAGGAGTGTTCAACGAACACTCCTCTTAGTGTGAGATTAGTCGCTACAAACTCTGTAGCGAAGGGAAAGTTTTATGAAGCATCTCTAAGACATTGGCGTGGTCGGCATTCTCCTTCATTACCATAATGATGGTGTTGTCGCCTGCAACAGTTCCCAAAATGTCAGACGATTTGCGACCGTCAACCACTACACCAATGGCATTGGCATAGCCCGACTTAGTGATAATAACGCCCATATTGCCCGAGAACTTCACATCCAAGATAGCGTCACCGAGGTTTGATGTGCCCATCTCGCTGCGTGAAGCAATATGCTCAGCCGAAACATAGATGTAGCCCTTCTCCGGGTGTGGCATCTTGGAGATATTAATCTCCTTAAAATCTCTTGATAATGTGCTTTGAGTGGCGTGAACGCCTCTCATAGCGAGGTGCTGAATTAACTCCTCCTGAGAGCTTATCAGCTCGTCTGCAATGATTCGCTTGATAACACTCAAGCGTTCGCTCTTTTTTCCCATAAATTTCAAAAATCAACCATTTCTGCAAATATAATAAATTATCCCGCAATTACATTAAGTTTTAGATTTTTTTTGCGAAAAAAGGTAAAATATTTGCAAATTGATAAATTCTTACTACCTTTGCACCCGCAAATGGGAGTTTAGCTCAGCTGGTTTAGAGCATCTGCCTTACAAGCAGAGGGTCGGCGGTTCGAATCCGTCAACTCCCACAAACGAATAAAGCAATGAGATGTCGAACAATCGACATCTTTTTGTTTTTATACGCCTTGGCTCAAACTTGTTTGAGATGATAGGCGGATAGAGACAAAAGAAGTTGTGCAGCAACTCATTGCGCAGTAAAGTTTGTAAGGGCCCCCGCGGCGAGCGGAACGGAAAGGCGTAGCGGAGCAGATCTATCTGCGGAGTAGCCAATCCGTCAACTCCCACAAAATTAAGACCACTCAGTACGAGTGGTCTTGTCTATTTATTGTAATATGTAGCTACTTAATTATCAACTCCTCGGTGCGAAGTTTTGGTACGAAGTGGGTGTTGCCCTTGCGGTAGTAGGTTTTGCTCTCCTCTGCCGAGATATCCACTATCTCGATATGTTCTGCCGAACGACCTATCGCAATAATC
>JAFNYE010000153.1 GCA_017383345.1 Alistipes sp.
ATAGCCACCCTGCTACCTGTAGATAAGCTCATTGGCAAGATATACCCTCTCTTTGGTGCAGCATTGGTGGCTATGGCGCTCGGTTTGTTAGGAGTACTGCTCTTTGGCGACTACACAATACCTCAGATGACCTTTGAGAATCTGCACATCAATGCAGCGAAGTTGCCACTTGTGCCGACGCTCTTTATAACCATTGCCTGTGGTGCTATCTCGGGTTTCCACGCTACGCAGTCGCCACTGATGGCTCGATGTGTGAACAACGAGCGCGAGTGTCGCTTTGTATTCTATGGTGCAATGATTTCGGAGTCGGTTATAGCTCTGATCTGGGCTGCTATAGCTATGGCTTTCTTCTACAAAGATGGTGGCGTAGCAACCGTTTTGGCTCAGCACGGCAATAGCGCTGCGTGGGCGGTAAACACCATTGCTGACACAACTTTGGGTATTGTAGGCAGCATCCTGGCTATCCTCGGCGTGGTGGCAGCACCTATCACATCGGGCGATACTGCCTTCCGCTCGGCGCGACTTATCATTGCCGATGTATTCCACATTGAGCAGCGTACACATTGGAAGCGATTAGCAATATGCACCCCTATATTTGCAGCAGGCATTGCGCTGACATTCATCAACTTTGATGTGGTATGGCGCTACTTTGCCTGGACCAATCAGGCGCTGGCGTCGGTAGTACTCTGGTGCATTGTGGTATATCTATACCGCGAGAAAGCAAACTACTGGGTAGCCCTTATACCGGCAGTGTTTATGACCTACATCTGCTCGTCATTCGTATTTGTATCCAACCAATTTGTAGGCTTGGGTGCAACACCTATGGCATACATATCAGGTGGCGTACTGACCATTGCTCTAACAGCACTAATGTGCTACAAACTATCTAAGGAGAACAGATAAATGAGGCGCAACATACTCTTCATACTGCTGCTTTTTGGTGCTGTTGTTATACTGAACAGCATACAGAAACCTATCTTTCTGATGTGGTATGCCCAGGCAGCTGAAGCGGCAGAGGCTACAGAGTTATGGGGAGTATTGAGCCACGGCTTGAGCCTCGATATGACTATGGCAGGGTATATTTGTGCCCTGCCTATACTCTTTGTACTCTTTGCTCTGCTTTTGCCACACAAAATATGGTTCAAGCTATGCCGTGCGTGGCTATATATTGCCGCCATACTGGTGGCTGTTGCCTTCTCAGTCAACTTGGGACTATATGGCTACTGGGGCTTCCCGCTTGACGGCTCTGTGTTGCAGTATCTTGCAACGCCAAAGCAGGCTATGGCGAGCGTTACCTTTACGCAGTTTATAGTCCAGAGCGTGGTGGCGATAATATACGGCACAATTTTTATTGTCCTAATTCTCTCCATCACAAAGCTATTCGACCCTACAGTAAAATGCCAATGGGGCAGAAAGTTAATCTATACAGTAGTGGTACTGCTCTTGGCTGGTTTGGACTTTTTAGCTATACGCGGAGGTGTAACTACAGCGGTTGCCAATGTATCAAAGGCATACTTCAGCGATAAACTAATCCTCAACCACGCCGCGGTAAACCCTACCTTTTCGTTTATCTCGTCTATACAATCGGGGCAGGACCTAAGTCGCTATGACTACTTTACTTCGGAGGTTGCGGCAGAGCAATTTGCCCACATCTCGCCCGACAAAAACCTCGCGCCTACCACAAAACTGCTCAACAGCACCCGCCCCAATATAGTGCTTATTATGGCGGAGAGTTTTGGTCGCTCGACCATAGACGAGGTGGTGGCAGGCAAGAGCGTTGCCCCTAATATTCAGCACCTTAAGAGCGAGGGCGTATGGTTTGAAAATATGATTGCCTCCTCGTTCCGCACAGACCGAGGCGTACTGGCAACCCTCAGCGGCTTCTGCGCACAGCCGACAATGTCGCTGATGAAGGAGGCTCAGAAGGCATCGCGCCTGCCCTCAATTGCAGGTTCGCTACGCGAGGCAGGCTACAGCACGGCATACATTCACGGTGGCGATTTGAACTTTACCGATATGGCGTCGTACCTCTACGCCACAGGCTTTGATAAGTTAGTGGCACTCAAGGATTTATCCTTTGACGCGCCAACCTCTAAATGGGGCTATGCCGACGATGTTATGGCCGACTATTTCATCGACTTCATCCACACGCAGAGCCAAAAATCGGCACCATACTTTGCCGTATGGCAGACACTCTCAAGTCACGAGCCATTTGATGTGCCGACAACCGAGTTTGAGGATAAGATGCTCTGCTCTATGTACTTTGCCGATAGTTGCATCAACCGCGTTGTGAAGGCTTTGCGCCACAGCGAGGAGTGGGACAACACCCTTATAATCATCATTGCCGACCACGCCTACAACTACCCTTACGGCATCAGCGCGAGTGCCGTTGAGCGCCATCGCATACCGATGCTCTGGCTTGGTGGCGCTACGGTTAAGGCCATGGTGGTGGATAGCTACTGCTCGCAGAGTGACGCTGCCGCCACCCTGCTTGCGCAGTTGGGTTTAGACCACAGCCGCTTTGTACTGAGCCGCGACATATTTGCACCCGACCTGCACCACTTTGGATACTACACCTTCAACAACGGCTTCGGCTTAGTTGAGAGTGGCAGAAATATAATCTATGACTGCACATCGCAGAGCGTAACTTCGCCTACTGCCGAGCCTGAATTGGAGAGCATCGGCAAGACGATGTTGCAGACCACCTACAAGCAAATAAGAGAGTTATGAGACCATTTTTAGAGTTAGAGCCTACAACAGACCAGAATTTCAGAATTATAGGTCACGGCAGCCGCGGCAACCTCACCGAGCGCCTTGAGCAGTCGTTCAAGATTGAGGAGCAGGATATAGAGAAGGCGTGTATGATGCGTTTTGAGGCGTTTCACGACATCGTTTCTACGCTTCCCGACGACGAGCAAAGTATCGTAGAGCTTGACCGCAACCACCCAAATACATTCGCGGCAATGAAGATTATCTACTGCTCGGCTATAGACCACTACCTTGAGGGCAACTACGAGATTGCGGCTGCACAGCTTGAGATGTTGATAGATTGCGACGGCGAAGATCCGCTTGAGGCTACAGAGCAGTTGGCGCTCTGCTATATGGGTCTTGGCGACTGGGAGTGTCTTGAGGATATTATGGGCGACTTGAGCGATAAACGCCCTATAGTGCCGCTAATTGGTTGCTTAAAGGAGTTTGTGCAGAGTGGAGCTGTAACAACGGCCACCGCCAAAGGTTTCGACCGTTTCAAGGAGTACGCAGCCGAGTTCCGCGCCACACAGCACCCCGCAGATGAACAATATGCCGCCCAGATTAACTCCGAGCGCCCTTCACGCGCAGCATTGGCTCGCCAATTTTACCTCTCGGCAGCCCCTATGCTTATGAGCGAATATGAGGGCTTCATCGAGAGCCTAAATGGGGTAACAGCCTGACATCAACCTTTTGCCAAGCGAAGTGAGAGCTAACGAAGTACGATTTTACAATCGTCTAAACTCTCTATTATAGCGAGCGACTCTATCGGTATGCCGAGGGATGAGAGTCGCTCTCGACCACACTGAAAACCCTTTTCGATAACAAAACCCATAGCGACAACCTCTGCCTGGGCTTTATGGGCGATATCGACAACGCCCATTGCCGCATTGCCGTTTGCCAAAAAGTCGTCAATAAAGAGCAGACGGCTACCCTCTATAAATTTACGGCTTGCCGAGACGGTATAGCTGCGGTTTTTGGTAAAGGAGAAGACCTCCGATGCAACCATTCCCTCCATTGTCGAGGGTACGCTCTTCTTAACAAAAACCAACGGCTTACCCGTAAGATATGCCACCAAAATAGCGGGAGCTATGCCCGAAGCCTCTATGGTGACAATTTTGTCATACTCTACGCCCTCTGTTCGACGCACAAACTCGCGCGCTATGCTCATCATCAGCTGCGAGTCAATCTGATGGTTTATAAAGCCGTCAACCTTGAGTATTCCACCCTCAAGCGCACGACCATCGCTTACAATTCGCTCCTTTAACTCTTTCATATTTTTATGGTCTTACTCCGAGGCGTTTGAGAGCCTGCAAACAGTAGGAGTCTGAAGCACCCTTGCGATAGTACTCTATTGCCATCTGCCTACTCTTGGCTACACCCTTACCATTCTCATAGCACCAACCAACATCTCCGCAAGCTATATGGTTACCAGAATCAGCCGCCTTCTTACACCAATTGAAGCCCTGCTCATAATCAAGCGACACACCCATACCATTAAGATAATAACTTCCTAACGTTCTCTGCGCTATAGTAGAACCCTGATCAGCGGCCCTACGATACCACATAGCAGCTACAAGATAGTTTTGAGAAACTCCACGACCATAATGATAGCAATCACCCATATAAACCTGCGCATTACAATTACCCGACTCAGCAGCCTTTCTAAACCACTTAACCGCCTCGGTAAAATTTTTAGTAACACCCCTACCATAATAATACATAGTGGCCAAATTGTCTTGCGCCAAGACATGACCTTGTTCTGCTGCCTTCCTAAACCACTTAAACGCCTCTGTATAATCTGTTCCTATGTTTAGACCAAGATTATACTCTATACCTAATCTGCACTGCGCCTCAGCCAAGCCTTGCTCTGCAGCAGCGTGATAGTACTGCATAGCAGCATTAAAATTATTTGCTTTATATAGCTCTTTACCCTTTTCATATAACTGCGCAGCGCTAAGCGAGGAGTCAATCTCTATAGCCGTTACACCATTAAGTGGAGCTGCTTGTGAAAGAGTTATATTAACGGTCTCAACCTTACCCTCAACAAGCGTAACTTTTTGAGTTTTAGGAGCATATCCCTCCTTAGATATTGTAACCGTATGTTCTCCCACAAGCACATCGCCCAAATCGAGAGGGGTACGACCAACCACTTTCCCATCAAGCGAAACCTCTGCCATAGCAGGAGCCGACATAACCACCAACGAGCCCACTATAGGGGTAAGAGTTGGCAGGGTGAAACTATAATTAGGCTGTGACGAGGATATATTTGCCGAGATTGAGGCACTCTGATGACCACTCTTGCGAGCCTCAAAAATATAGGTACCCGAACTGAGTGTTCCGCTCCAACTTGAAGTTCCCTTCTTAGAGCCGTTAACCCAAATCTCTGAATTATCGGGAGCGGTAATAGTTACGGTAGCTGCATCTGCCGCGAGTTTAACCACTCGCTCAACCTTCGCTCCCGCAACGGTAAAATTACCGCTCTGCGTATGGTAGCCCACAGCCGAAACAGAGTAGTTATAGTTACCATTTTGAAGTACAAGTTGCACAAAGCCATCTTGGGCAGGATGGTGCTTGCCTTCAATAGTAACTACAGCACTCTGCGGCTCAACCGAAAAGACTACAAACTGAGGTTTAGTAGCCTGAGTGTTAATGGTTTGGCGGAAGAAAACGCTGCTTGCGCTAACAACGATTTTCTGCTCCTGCTTTATACCACCCAACTCTACGCGCAGGGTGTGTTCGCCGGGGATAACATCCTTGACGGTAAGCACATAGTTGGCATCGGTTTGACCCTTATAAACCCCGTCCAAATAGACATCCGCACCTGCAACATTGGCAGCAACAGTAATTGGGTATTGCTGATTAAGGTAGGCCTCAAGGTAGTACTCTTTGTTTGGTTCAAGGTTAAGGCAGACCTCGTTGGAGTCGCCAAACTCGTTATGATGAAAATAGAAGCGGGTATTAGGCTTAGCCGTCATTTCGACAATCAGACCCGTGTCGTACTGAGCGGTCTGGCACTTCATAACGGCGTTATTAGTGGCCACCTTGACCTCAATGCCGTTAATCTCCTCGACAGTCATACGGTTGATTTTAATCTTCAAGC
>JAFNYE010000154.1 GCA_017383345.1 Alistipes sp.
ATCTAAACTAACCAATCGAAAAAACTCATAACAGCGCCTTAGATAGGTTATTTTATTTTCGGCTAATGATACATTAATTAAAAAAATCGTTACATTTGCACAAAATTTAACAAAAACTATACAAACGATGTCAACTGAAAGTAAAGTAAGAGCCGTGACAACATTGCGACTCAAGCAGATGAAGGAGCAGGGAGAGAAAATCTCTATGATTACCTCTTACGACTACTCTATGGCAACTATTGTCGATAAGGCAGGCATAGATATTATTTTGGTAGGCGACTCAGCAGCAAATGTAATGGCGGGTCACAAGACTACCCTGCCAATAACTCTCGACCAAATGATTTATCACGCTTCATCGGTAGTTCGTGGTGTAGAGCGCGCATTTGTTGTATGCGATATGCCGTTTGGCACATATCAAGGCGATCCTCACACTGCCCTTCACTCAGCAGTTCGCATTATGAAGGAGAGTGGTGCTGACGCCGTTAAATTAGAGGGCGGCGCGGAAATTATCGACTCAGTAAAGGCTATCCTAAGCGCCGGTATCCCAATTATGGGCCACCTTGGACTCACTCCGCAGTCCGTTCACCAACTTGGAGGCTACTCCGTACAGGCCAAAGAGGATGCTGAAGCAGAGAAACTGATTGCAGACGCTAAGTTACTTGAACAGGCCGGCTGTTTTGCCGTTGTTCTTGAGAAAATTCCAGCAACGCTTGCAAAGCGTGTATCTGAAGCACTTTCAATCCCAACAATCGGCATTGGAGCAGGTGCTGATACAGATGGTCAAGTACTCGTTATTCACGATATGCTCGGCATAAACAAAGGTTTCTCACCTAAGTTCTTGCGCAGATATGCCAATCTGCACGATATTATGACAGAGGCCGTTGAACACTATATTGCCGATGTCAAATCTTGCGATTTTCCAAACCAGAACGAGCAGTACTAATCAAAGTGACCTCAATCGAGGTCACTTATTTTTTTGCTTGGCTCAAAAGTTGATAATTGAGCCAATATGAAAAATAAAGGTGTTGCGAGCGCTCATATAGCGCTAATTGGATGTAATTTAGTTTGGGCGTGTGACTATCCGTTTTACAATCTTTTATTAGGGCGATACATATCGCCAATGGCAATGGTATGCGGCTCTCTTATAGTCGCTGCCGTTTTATCGTGGATACCAGCATTGTGGCAAAAGCGGGAACAGATAGAGCGTAGCGATTGGCCTACATTGATCATAATAGCTCTGCTTATGGGTGTAACACGAAAGCTGTTGATGATGTTTGGCTTATCGCGCACATCACCCATCGATGGCTCAATTATTGCCACAATATCACCCTTACTCGTCTTACTATTATCCGTCGCAGTAGGTATCGACCGTTTCAGCACAAAAAAGATTATCGGCCTAATTCTCGGCGGCATAGGTGCAATTGCAGTAGTATTAACCAGCACAACGCCTCATCACGCCAATTCGGAACTTAGTGGCAATATAATGATGATTTGTAGCGGCTTGGTAACAGCACTTTATATGGTATTTTTCAAAAATCTCGTTTCAAAATACCGTATCACTACCCTATTGCGCGCTATGTACACAATATCCACATTGGCAATATTACCATTTGGCTTCAAAGATTTAATAAATATAGATTTTAGCGATATGAGCACGCCACTATATTTAGCTGCGGCTTTTGTTCTAATTATACCGACATATCTGCCTAACTTACTACTCAATTATTCACTTAAATATCTTCCGCCAGCAATCTCAAGCACATACGCATATATTCAGCCAATACTCGCTGTTGCGCTATCCGTAGCTATGGGACTTGACAAACTGCACGCAGATACGATAATATTCGCAGTCGTTCTTTTCGCAGGCGTAGGATGTGTTATAACATCATATAAAAAATAGTGGGCTACACAATTGTATAGTCCACTAAAATCGAAAGGAAAGATTGTTACAATCTTACTTGTTAATCTGAGAGAGCTTCTCAAACAACTCGCCAAATGAGTTTACAATCTCCTGACGAAGTGCAGCGTAGTACTTGCGAACAAGAGATGCATTGTGCGGCTCAGTTGGGTTGTTAACCTTAGTGTAAAGAGCGTTACGAAGCTCAACACCCTCCTGCATAACAGCAAAAATCTCCTTATCCTTAGCAGGCTGGAAGTAGATAGCCATATCGCAATCGAACACCAACTCCTCAAGACGGTAATCAATCTCTTTTTTCAGAACTCTTAAATTTGCCATAGGTCAATATAATTTATGTTTAACAGATATTACTATTTGTAAAGCAAAGATATAAATATATTGGCAAACGGCAAAAAATTTTAGCGATTTTTTCTCTTTTTATGATGTTCCTTTTGCGGAACCTCTACAATTATGCCTGTTTCGAGTGTTTCAACAACGCCTACAGGGTAAGGTTTTACATCTTGCTTAGTAGGCTGAGCCTCTGGCTGAGTTTTAGGTTGTGGTTGTGGTTTGGGCTCCTGCTTCGGCTGAGGTGGAGTAACAATAGTAACCTTCTCTACAATCTTATCTACCGTATAGTCTATATGAATATTAGCTACACGCATTGACGGTAGAATAGTGTTTTTGAAATATTTCCACTGCTCTGTGAATTTTTCAAGTTCTGCCTGTTTCTGCATATCTGTATGCGCAGCGCTATTAAGAATAGCAAGTATCTTGCTCTTTTCGGATAATTGAGAGTTTTGCACCTGCGCATCACAGGCCTTCCAATCATAGGCCTCAGACGCCGTCTGGACAGCGATTTTCGGGCAATTACTAATCAAATAATCGGCTACAGCCTTCGCGCGAGCTACTGCGAGAGTTTTATTCTTCGACTCAAGTCCATCGGGCGAAGAATAACCTACAACCTTAATACTTTTAATATGCATCGTTGTGTCGGCAAGTTGCTCCATAAAACGATGCAGAGCAGCGATACTATCTCCATTATCTGCAAATGATTGCTGAAGATTAGAGACATTTATCGGGAAAAGCATACTGAACTCAGCCGTATAGTGCTCGGCATCTGGTAAAATATACTTTTCGATAATTTTGTTACCCTGTTGCTCTTTTGAGAGCAAAACGGAATCGGCAGTGTGGCTCTGCGCACCAACAGACGCTACAGAAAAGGCTGCCACAGCAAGAAGTGATGTAAATTTTTTCACGGCATTATAATTTTTGGTTTTCACATCTGCATCACCAAAAATCACGCCAACAAAAAAATTACAATCTATGGTTACAAAAGCATCTGTTCAAGTTTCTGGCAGCTCTCTACAGCATTATATCTATCGAAATGGAATGGCACAATTCCTTGCTTTTGGGCAGCGATGGTATTTTCCAAGCGGTCGTCGATAAACATTGTCTGCGACGCATCGAGTACGAAGCGATCTAAAAGCAATCTGTAAATCTCAGGCTGAGGCTTTATCAGTCCCACTTCGCAAGAGACAATCTCGGCCTCAAAGTATTTGAACACAGGCATTTGACGCAGGTAAGCAATATACTCCTTAGACATATTTGACAGCACAAAAAGCCTATAGCCCGCAGCACTCAATTTAGCAATAAGGTCAGCTGTAGGCGCAACCTGTTCCTGATAGGTTACAGCACTCAACATCATAGACTTAGCTACATCAAAAGTGGATCCTCTAAATTGAGCAAGAGCCTGCGCAACAGAGTCTATATCGCGCGTTCCGCGATCATAGTCATTCCAAAACTCAGGCAAGGGTTCGCCGGAGTTGATGAAATAGAAGTAGTCCATAAGATGCTGAGGACAATGCTGCTCGTTACGAGCTACAACAACACCAGCAAGATCAAATACAATATTTTTCATTTACTCAAAATCTATTAAAATACAACTCTTACGCCCAACTGCATTCTCCAACGCGAAAGCAGGTCATTACGCGACACCTCACCTCCTACAAAACGATATGTCGGTATCTTATTACCCTTTCCGTCATCAGTAAGAGAGACTACCTCTACAGGCGAAAGTTTCCAGTCATCAAGGAAGTATGCAGCACCCCAATTACGGTTAAACAGATTGCCCAAATTCATTATATCAAAGGTAATCTGCACCTTGCGCGAGTTGTTGCGACTGAAATAGAAATCTTGAGCAAAGTGCAAATCAAGGTGATGTTCAAATGGAGCAACTAAACAATTACGCTCAGCATACTTTCCTCTGTTATCTCTAAGAGAACGGTGTTGTTCAATATAGTTATTGAAGGCTACACGGTGATTACTATCCTCAAAGTTCATCGCAGCAAGTTCCGCCTCTGTCGGAATATAAATAGTTGAGTTGCCACGATAAGTATCGCCGTTTACATCAACTCCGTTTTTATAATATGTCGGTGAGTAGCGCATACCCGAATAGCCTTGATAAACAAGCGAAACTGTTGTGCCAAAAATACCGGCATAGCGCTTAGAATAACTCAACATCGCTGTAACCTTATGCGGCACCTCAAATACCGAATGGGTAAGTGCCTTAGAGTTTGATATTGTTGCATAACTCTTACCCCAAATACTTGGTGCTGAGGATGAAACGCCATCATTGACAGTAAAACTCTGCGAGAAGGTGTAAGATACAGAGAACTGCATACCGAAGATAAAATTCTTCTCAATCATTGCCGATAGATTGTATGAATAGCCTCGCTTCTCATTCTCAAGCAGATAAATAGACGAAAAACTCTTTTTGAAACTTGAGTCGTAGAATACGGTCGTATTATTATCCGTTGAAAGTTCGCTATTTACAGCATATAGTTTGGAACCATTATCTGCAGCGACAATATTGCGTATAGAGATGTCATTTAATGTCTTGGCATAGATACCCTCAAGGGTAAACTTCCAACCGCGAATGGTACTTTCAAAGGCCAGATTTGCCTTTAATGTCTGTGGCATACGGAAGTTACGGTCGGCAACATATATTACCGGATTGGCGCTTGTTCCCGTGCTACCACTTGGAGAGACGCCAAATGGCGGTATATCATCCCCATACAGAGTATATCCACGCTGGGTCATACCTGTATTTGAATAACAATTTGTAATCCAAACAAACGGGATTCTGCCTGTAAACATACCCACTCCGCCACGCAATGTCATATTGGCTATAGCATTTGATGTCATCCACTTAAATCCTACACGAGGCGAGAGTAATATGTGCGCTTTGGGTTTACTATTTGTTGCAACACCATACTGTTTGGCTATAGGGCTACTATTGAAGGACTCATTTTCACGAGGAGTGTTGAATATAACGGGTAAATCGGCACGCAAACCGTAGGTAAGTTGCAACGAATTAATCCACACCTCATCCTGAGCGAATAGTCCGAATTGAGCTGTATTTATACGGGTTGAAGCATCTCCAACAGGGATAGTCTGCTGAAACATTGACGGCTTAGAGGCAAGGAAATCGGCCATTGTATTATATGTATAAGAACCAATGGCATTTGACACAAAGAGTACCTTCGCCGTAAATATCTCATTATGAGTACCTACAGTAATATTATGGTTACCCTTATGAATTGAAAAATAGTCGGTAAGAGTTATGCTATTCTGCGCAAGAGAGTTGCTGCACGCCATACCATCAGTTCCAATCTTTACTGCTGTATTTTCACCGTCACGGATATGGTCAATCGTCACAAAAGGTGTTTGAGAGTCGGTATCGCGACCATCTACTACTCGGGTATAACCTACACGCAAAGAGTTGTAGAGCATCGGAGATATTCGTGAGTCAAGTTCTGCCATAACAGAGTGTGTATCACTTACCGAAGTATAACCCGTACCGTGAAACAGCAAAGTAGAAGCGGAGTTAATATGCTCATCTTTGCCTGCATCAAGGAAATTATATCTTACTGCGAGATTGTGCTTATCGGAGATATTCCAGTCAAGGCGCGCCAAAATAGATGTTGAACGGCGCTCAATATTGCGTTTACCATATCCACCACCATCATATCCTGTTAACGACTTATAATGGTTGGCAATAGTTATAGCATCCTGCTCTGAGACTTTGCAATTAGGGTCGCCAATATGATATGCCGATGGAGAGCTATCAAGAGAACTCTCAGCACTAACAAAGTAGAACAGTTTATTTTTAACAATTGCACCTCCAAGCGAGGCTCCATAAGTTAGTGTATTTTGTTTTGCCAGCGGAGCGCTATTTACACCCTTACCATAAAGTTTGTTATTAGTGTAATACATATAGGCACCACCCGCAAAGTTATTTGTACCCGATTTGGTCACAGCATTAATACCTCCGCCTGTAAAACCACTCTGACGGACATCGAAAGGGGCGACAACCACCTGCACCTGCTCTAAAGCGTCAAGCGGTATTGGGTTTGCACTGGCCAAACCGCCATTAGTACCATTTGCCGTCAAACCGTACATATCATTGTTTACAATACCATCTATATAGAATGAGTTGTAACGGCTGTTAGCGCCGCCAATTGCAACGCCGCCCTCCTGCTGTGTTGCAGCAAAAGGAGATAGGCGCGCAATATCATATACAGAGCGAGTCACAGTCGGCATAACCTCTATATCATTAGCCGAAAAATTTCCGCTATGATTATCTCCACCAACAACAATAATACTCTCTATTGAAGGCTGGTCGTTAAGAACGGTATTAAGATGAAGTGTTTGACCAAGTGTTGGCGAGATATTGTCTATTGCATTATTTTTATAACCAACACAAGAGAACTCAACCACATAACTACCGCCAACCTTCAGTCCATCAAGATGATAATTTCCATCAACATCGGTACTTGTTCCATAATTTGTACCCGTTGCCTTATGCACCGCAACCACTGTTACACCAAGTAGCGGTTTATTGTCGCTATCGGTTACAATTCCTGTAATCGAAGATGTTGTTACTTGCGCCCAAAGCGCAATAGGTAAAAGTGTAAAAAAGAGCGTTGTAAATAGTTTACGCATAACATTAAAAATAAAAAAATCCGACATCTGTTAAGACATCGGGGCCACATCGTACAGCACAACAAGACATACTATGCCTTGCATTGCCATCTGACTTCTACCATCCGGACTATACCGTCGGTATCGGAATTTCACCGATTCAGTCCCAAAACAGACTAAAAGAGTTATCAATCACGCTCTTAGTTCAAATGGGAGTCGCGGACTTTAACCGCCGGTGGGGAGTTTCACCCCGCCCCGAAATCATATTTTGTGCAAATATACAGATAAAAAATGTTGTATGCAAATTATTTTGATGCAATATGAATACTCAACTCATAAAGCGCATAAAGCGGCAAAAGCACAAGCATCATACTCATAACATCAGGAGGTGTAATTACAGCCGCGCATACAGACAAGGCGACAACAGCGTGACGACGGTATTTCCTCATACCGGCTGCTGTAACTAAACCTATTTTAGATAAAAATCGCACCACCATCGGCAAACAAAAAATCAGGGCGCTGACAAAAACCATATTCGACACAAGTGCAATATATGACCTTGCATCAATCATATTGGATATTGCCGGACTGACTTGATAATTGCTCAAGAAATTTACCGATAGCGGAGCAAGAATGAAGTATCCAAACAAAGCTCCCGCGACCATACTGAGAACGGTATAAAATATCAACAGCCAACTACGGCGGCGCTGAGGCCTCTCAAGAGCAGGCAGTACAAAGAGCCACAATTCAAATAGCAAATAAGGTACAGCCACAAATAACGACACATAAAAGGCGAGCAGCAGATGCATATTGAATTGGCCCGCCATAGTGGTATTGATCAAGGCCAAAGGTGTCGTATTAATTCTAAGCACTTCTGAGTGCATTGCTTCCGCCAATTGAGCCATCATAGCATTGGTTGCGAAGCTTGGATTTTGCGGACCCATAATAAGCGCCATAATTGACTCCTTAGCCACGAAAGCAACCAACATTGCGACAACAAGAACAGCTACGCTCCTAAAAAGTCCGGGGCGCAGAGCATCAAGATGCTCAAAAAAGGTCATATCGTTTGCATCCTTGTTTCGCATACGCAAATATAGCAATAAAGTTTGAAATCAAACGGAATGGGGCTTAAAAATTTTGATTTTTGCTTAACAAGGTGTACCTTTGCGGTATGGAAGAGATTTTTGACAATATCCCCGAACAACCCGCCTATGATGTCATTGTCATCGGTGCAGGTGCTGCCGGTATGATGGCAGCAGGAACAGCCGCTCGCAACGGCGCAAAGGTGCTTCTTTTGGAGAAAATGGAGAAGCCTGCTCGTAAAATCCGTATCACAGGTAAAGGTCGCTGTAATTTGACCAACGCCCGTGGTGAGGAGGAGTTTGCAGCCAATATTCGTACCAACTACGACTTTATACGAGTTGCTTACTCTGAGTTTAACAATCGTGCAACAATGCGTTTCTTCGAGCGCTTGGGCGTAAAACTCAAGACCGAGCGTGGCGATCGTGTATTCCCACTGAGCGACAAAGCTGCCGATATTGCCAACGCTTTGGAGTTCTACTGTCGAGATTATGATGTTGAGATTCGCTGTCACACCCGCGTATCAAGCATCGTTGTGGTTGATAACAAAGTCTTGGGTGTCAAATATTTCAACAAGCGCGGTTTTGAGCGTCGTCTTGAGGCACCCAATGTAATTGTCGCAACGGGCGGCATATCATACCCTCGAACCGGCTCTACAGGCGACGGTTATCTGTTTGCCGACTCTGTAGGCCACACCATTGAGGATGTAAGACCATCACTTACAGCCCTTGTAACTTCACACCCGCAAGCTCAATACATCAACAATGTCCTTTTAAGAAACACCACCGTTCGCCTTGTGGTTGACGGCGAGGTTGTAGCCGAGGAGTTTGGCGAAGTTAGTTTCTCTGACCGAGGCATTGAGGGCGCAGCCACACTTCGCTTGAGTCGTGACGCTGTCGATGCTTTAACCGACGAAAAGAGCGTCAAGCTGGAGTTAGACCTCAAGCCAGCCCTTGATGAGGAGATTTTGCGTGCGCGCATAGCTCGTGAGGTGGCTGAAATGGGTCCCGAGGAGTTCTTTGCCGAGTTGGTGCGTCGCCTTGTTCCAAAGCCATTGGTAGTACCAATATGCAAAGAGTTGGATGTTCACTCGCGCTTATATATAAGTAAGGTATCAGACAAAGAGTTTGAGCGTCTTATCAAAGTACTCAAGAGTTGGTCTTTCCCAATCTCAGACTACGCATCATTCGACTACGCAATCGTTACCGCAGGTGGCGTAAACTGTTCCGAGATTAACGAGTACACAATGGAGTCCAAACTCATAAAAGGTCTCTATTTTGCAGGCGAGGTACTTGATGTTGATGCCAATACAGGTGGATACAACCTCCAAACAGCATTCTCTACAGGCCACTTGGCTGGCTTGCTAAAGAAATAGGCGTATGAAAAACAGTGGTCGCACCCTCAAACGCAGATTATATGCGCTAAGCCTTATCGGAAACAGGCTTAGCCGCATAAAGTATTTCCGCGGTCACGGTGTCCACTCCCCTTTTGTATATTCGCTTGTGCGCAATGTATTTATGAATAAGAGCGCCATCATGGGAGAACTATACAACAAACTCTTAAGCCTAAATTTCCCACTCAAACGCGCCCGCGAACTGCAAAGAGTCGCTAACTTCTGCAACTACGAAAGCTGGGCGATTGATGATATAGCCTGCACCGCTCAGTTTAATATACTGACAACAAATATCGACAATCAGGCTATCAGTCAGGCCCTATCCAAAGCGGCTCAACACGGCACAACAGTTGTTGTTATGCTGCCATATTTTGAGCGCGAACGAACTGAGATGTGCCAAAACTTGATAATCAACCACCGCAGCACCTCGGTGGACAACCGCGGTTATATCATATTTTTCAACAACCACCTACCAAAGCAACACTACAGATTATGAAGCTATACACCAAAGGAGGCGATAAGGGTTACACATCACTTATTGGCGGTGAGCGCGTTTCAAAGACCGACCCACGCGTGGAGGCATACGGAACTGTTGACGAGCTGACTGCACATATCGCTCTGCTTGCCGACCGTCTTACTGCACGCTCTGCAGAGCTATCAGAGTGCTATCTGACCGATTTGAAGCGCATAAACTCGGCCCTTATGACCGTCGAGGCGCTACTTGCCATTGGTAAGGGAGGCAAGGATAAAGTTACACCTCTGCCAGAGGAGATGGTTACCTGGATAGAGGGCCGCATCGACTACTTGCAGTCGCAACTCAAGCCTATCACCTGTTTCACTATCCCTGGAGGCTGCGAGATGACCTCCCTTTGCCATATATGCCGCACCGTTTGCCGTCGCGCCGAGCGTCGCGCTATCGTCGTTGCGGAGCAGTATGAGGTGGATAACAATAGTATGATGCTACTCAACCGACTCTCCGACTACTTCTACGCTCTTGGCAGAGTGCTGTGCGACAAACTCGGCGAGAGTGAATTTGTTTGGCAAGTTTAGCGGCCACCTATAAATACGACATAAATCTTACGCTTGCAATTTTCTGTTGCAGGCGTTTTTTTCTTATAAAAAGTCCTGAATATTTGATTTTTTCAGTTTTTATTCTTATATTTGCACTATCAAACGATACCTTAAATGAGGAATATCTCTATACTAAATAGCGTATTCCCTCTCCGAAAATTCGGGGGGGGATTTTTGTACCTCTAAATCAGTAACTTACGACATTTTATTAACTAATTTAGGTTGCAGAGCACTTCTGCGACCCGACTTGTTATGCACTAATATTTTCAATTAATTCTTTTATTAACACAAAA
>JAFNYE010000155.1 GCA_017383345.1 Alistipes sp.
ACTCTCGAGACTGAACTTGGTGCAGAGGGCTACTACACATCTGCAACCCTTGTTCAGAACGGCGGTGAGATTAAGACCCTCGTTGAGAATCCTGCAGATCTCGATCTCACCGGTCGCAAACTGTATGTAAAGTAGGAAAAGTGAAATAGGAAAGACCCCGGCAGACGGTCTTAGTAGTCTGCTGTTTTGTAAAATAAAGTTAGTGGAGGAGGTCGCTTGCATAGGAGGGCGGCCTCCGTTTTTTTGCTTTGGAGATATAGCGATAATTTAGTTAAGTTTTACTACCTTTGCGGTATGATACGATTTTTTAACAAGGTGGGGGATTATATGGGACTTGTAAAGTTCTCCCACACGATTTTCGCTATGCCGTTTGCACTAATGGCGTTTGTCTTTGCGCTCAAGAGTACTCAGACTCAATTCAGTTGGCTACTTCTATTGCAGGTTGTAGGCTGTATGGTCTTTGCACGTAATGTAGCAATGGGATTCAACCGTTGGGCGGACAGAGATATCGATGGAGATAATCCACGAACCGCAAACAGAGAGATTCCGGCAGGAAAGATAAGCCCAAAAAGTGCAATGATTTTTGTTATAATCAACGCCTTACTATTTGTTGCAGTTAGTTCAAGTATCAATTTACTTACGGCTATATTATCGCCTGTAGCTCTTGCAGTTGTGATATTCTATAGTTACTGCAAACGTTTTACCTCTTTGGCGCATCTTGTCCTCGGGCTTTCACTCGGCATTGCACCTTCGGCTGCCTATATTGCCGTTACGGGAACACTCACATTTGCGCCTTGTTTAATATCGCTTTTAGTACTGACTTGGTGCGGAGGCTTTGATATCATCTACGCCCTGCAAGACCTCGACTTTGACCGACAGCGCGGACTTCACAGCATACCGGTACGTTTCGGCACTAAAGGCGCACTCTACATCAGTATTGCCCTGCACGCGGTGAGCATTATTGCACTTATCCTCTTTGCGCTCCAATGCCCTCAGGGGTGGTTACTATGGGTAGGCGTTGCGCTCTTCACCTCTTGCATCGTACTCGAACACATACTCGTAACACCGACAAAACAACGTAGCATAGGCATTGCCTTTGGTACACTCAACGGCATAGCAAGCCTTACGCTCGCCACATTTGTAATCGCTCAACTGATTATTGGTTAGCGCTTTGCGCCAGACTTAGTCTTGATAACAATCACACCACCGACACCTCTAAATCCATAGAGGGTGCCGTCGCGTTGTATCTCCACACTTGCCACATCATTGATATTTACAGCATTGACTGTTCCAATCTCCATACCGTCACAGACAATCAGCGCCGGAGCTGGATTACCGATACTATTCACGCCGCGAATAACCACATTACCGGAACCATCAACAATCAAACTCGTCGCCTTGGCTCTCAGTGCATCTGCGAGGTTTGAAAAGCCCTCACGCTCAATCATTTCGGCAGTCAAAACACCACCCTTTGTAGGCAGCTCTCGACGTACAACATAGTCCATCCCCGCAGCAGTAAGCTCCGCATCCTCGACCGCTGAGAGAACTTCACCCGTGGCGGAGAGCGTGATTTTCAAGCTCTTACGACCCTCTACACCTATCTCAAAACGGTACTTCTTATACCTAAATTGCAATACATCATCCGCCTTGATATTAGTAAGCCCAAACTTACCATCTTTGCCCGACGAGGTGCGTTTATCAGAGTCTTTAACCGATACCTGAACCTTTAACCCCAATCCGTCAACATCGCAAACAAGAGCGTTAAACGGTACTTTATCTGCGGCATAGAGCACTATAGAGGCCGCTGAAAATAGTATTGAAAGTAGCAACTTTTTCATATTACAACATTTTTGACCCCCAAATATACAAAATAAATACGACTTTAACTATATTTGCACCCTATTTATAGCAACTATGTGGATAATTCTCGCGTTTATATCGGCATCACTGCTTGGATTGTATGATGTCGCAAAGAAACAATCACTAAAAGCCAATGCAGTACTTAAAGTATTGCTACTCAACACTATATTCTCAACCATTCTATTCTCTCCGGTGGTTATCAACTCAATTTTTGACTTGGGTTGGTTTGAGGGCAGCAGTTTCAACATCTCATTAGGCACGCTCCACGACCACTACAGAGTATTCATCAAGGCTGTACTCGTTCTTCTCTCGTGGATTTTCGGCTATTTCGGACTCAAAGAGTTACCACTCACCATCGCAGCGCCAATACACGCCACACGCCCCGTGATGACGCTTGTGGGTGCAATGGTTATCTTTGGCGAAAGACTCAACTTAACTCAGTGGGCAGGTGTACTACTCGCCATTGCATCACTATTTCTACTAAGCCGTTCCGGCAAGCGGGAGGGTATAGATTTCCGCCATAACAGAGGTGTTCTTTTAGTCGTATTGGCGGCTATTACAGGAGCTTGTTGCGGACTATATGATCGCCATATAATGTACACCTTAGAGCCGATGTTCGTACAGAGTTGGTATGTTCTATATCAGGCTGTACTTATGAGTATTACAATCGCTATCTTAACCATTTTCAAGGTAAAGAAACAGGGTAGTGCAGACCCATTTCATTGGTCATGGGCGATACCTCTGATTTCACTCTTTCTGTCAGCTGCCGATGTTGCATATCTCTTTGCTCTGTCTGACCCTGATGCGATGATTTCGGTAGTCTCTATGATACGTCGTTCAAGCGTGCTTGTATCTTTCAC
>JAFNYE010000156.1 GCA_017383345.1 Alistipes sp.
AGTACGCAAGCTGAGAATGCGCCCATCATCGTAGTTGCGTTGCTACTTGCAGCAAAGATATCGTCAGGGATAGACTCAATAGCAGTTGCACCAAAGATGTAGTCCAACTGTTCTGCCTTAGGGCAATGAGCCAACAGACCCGCAGGCAACGAGCGGAGTTTTCCCGCAAGCACCATATCGCGTACCTCATCGAAGTTTGGCAGCGTCGAGGTGGTCACAATCGTACCTGTACCTGTGCCATAGAAGGCATACGAAAAGTCCTCAGCCATTGCACAAGCGTCAAATAGACCAGCTGGGATAGCCTCAATAGAGGCGCTATGGCTAAAGCAATCCTCAAAGTTACGCGCTACAGCGGCATAACGGAATAGGCCCTGCGGTATAGCCTTGAGTGACTCGCACAACGAAAATGCGCCCAAGAAGGACTTAACCTGAGCAAACGAGCCACACACATCGTTCGGAATAGACTCGAGAGCCTTACAGCCCAAGCACATATCCACAGCCGTAGTATAGCCCAAATTACCCCACGAGATTATATTTTTCAGCTCGGTTGAAAACTCGCCCTCCTTACCAAACTCAAGCGACTTGGCCTGACCGCTGATATAGAGAGTATAGAGACCAGGCTCGGCGTAGGTGTGAGTACCACGACGCATCGAGAACTCCTCCTTTGGAGTACCGTCACCCCAATCTACCATAATAGAGCCCTCGGTAGAGGTGTTCAACACAGGCGCTGCGGTATAGAGATAGTCGGCATAAGGGACCTCTATCTCGTAGATAAGTTCCTGAGTGTCACTACCAATTTGGTGTATGTTAATCATCGCCTCGGCGTTATTGTCCTTATCGCCCACGATAACCTTTATCTGTCCATAGCGCTGCAATCCGCCCTCGTTAGCCACAACGCTAACCTGAACAGCTCCCTCGACCTTGGTAGCGGTAAACCACTCGCCAACGCCCTCAACACGCCAATCGAGTTCAGGGTTGGAGTTAACCAAAATATGCTTTGAGCCACCATCGCTATCAACCGCCACATTATGACTATTGAGCACAACAAAGGCTGTTCCGTCCTGCTCAATGGTAAGCACATCACTAAGTTCGCCCGCAACGACCTTGATAGTGGCACGGCGCAGGGTGTTGGTCTTATTCGGCTCGGCAGTAAGTCTTAGACCCTGCTCGGTGCGCTCGATATATATCCAGCTGCACACAGCCTCAAATGTCCAGTCGTCACTACTGCTCTGAACCGCTATATCCTCAACAAGATTTACCAATGCAGCAAAGTGGTGGGTGTTGCTCTGCAGACTAATCTGCGGTGCTGAAGCCGAGAGCTGACTTACAGCCAAAACCACACTCTGAGATATCTCGCCACGCTGGGCGGTAATTGTAACTGTTGCCTTACGCTCAACATCGCTTTGGTTCTGCTCGGCAGTAAGGGTCAAAAAAAAGTCATCTGCCTGAGCCTCAAGCCACTCGCCCTCAACACTATAGCTCCAACTATCGGCATTGGTAACCACATCGACAACCACCTCGGCACCACGACTCTTAAGGTCGATAACACCCGAAGCGCCATTTTCAGCCATTACAAGCAACGGATTGGAAGAATAGACATCGAGCGTGAGGCGACCCTCAGAGGTCACAGGCTCGATAACAGGAGTGCTTTTGCTACACGACACAGCGCACATAAGCAGTGCCGTAATCCACAATATATAGTTTCTCATAATCTTTAGTTGCTATATTTTCTAAACACGATATCGCCCATAGGGAACATTGTCGGATAGCTACGCGAGCCTACAGCCACCTTGTTGCCATTCTCGCCGTATGTCCACAAGCCGAAGCCCACATAGGTATAACCTGCAACGCTCGGCATATCGAGAGTGAGAGTCAAAAAGTCCGACGAAGGGACTGCATCCACCTCAAGCGATGCAAACGAGAACTTATTGCTGCTAACAAGGGTGATGTAGAGGAATACATCGTACGACAATACGCTCCAACCAAACGGAATAACCACATTGCCACTCTTTTTGTCGTAGCGTACCTCCAACGAGGTTGACGGATAGAGGAAGTTGCGCATCACAAAGGTTTTGCCATACTCGCCCTGCTCCATATCAAAGATAAGGTTATAAACGCTCTGACTTGGGTTGTAATCCAACTCATTAAGCGAGCCATTGGGCGAATAGAACCACTTTGATGCGGTAATCTCCCACTTACCCAATAGGCGGTAGTAGCCATTCTGCTTACGGCTCTGCTGCTCCACAGCCACCTCAAAAGGCTCAAAGCCCTCTGCAACAATGGTAACCTTTGCCTGACGAGAGTTCTCAACATCAGGGTTTGCCTGAGTTCTAAAAGTCACCAACGAGCCATCAACAACCACCTCAAGCCACGGAGCGCTGCTTGTCACACTCCACTGCGTAGGGGCTATAACGGTAAAGGTGTAACTATCTCCCTCCGAGTCGAGAGTGCAACTCTGTGGCGCGCTTATAGAGAGGTCTATAGCTCTGCCTGCCTCTTGGCAGACACTCACCTGATAAGGCTCTAAGTTCAAATTCTCACCCTTAGCCACGATGTTAAACGAGCCAACACGCTCCGAAGTGGTCAGGTTAGGTCGTACTACAACCTCTACCCCACCGCTGACAACATCAACTTCAAACCACGGCTCTGCCTCCACATCACACTCAACAACCCACTCCATATCGGCAGGATAAGGCTTCACAGCCACACCCTTTGCACCTCCGTCACAATCAAAAGCCACAGCGTTAGAGGAGAGAGTCAATGAGCGGACAACTATAGGCTCAGGCTTGGAGCATCCACACAGGGCAAAGACAAGAGCCACGACAAAGACAAAGTTGTAAATATGTCTCATATAAAAACAAATTATGCGACTATCGGCAACGATAGCCGTAATAGATAAAATAGTTTTGCTATAATTAGCAAAGGTAACTTAAAAATATTGAATATGCAAAAAATTATGCATAAATAGAACTCTCACGGGTGATTTCTAAAGCGAGTGGTTAGGAAATTTAGAGAAGTTAGGGAAGTTAGGGAAGTTAGTGTTTCTATGGTCTTTCCTTAAACTCTCTAAACTCATTAAACTCCC
>JAFNYE010000157.1 GCA_017383345.1 Alistipes sp.
GTGAAGCTGATGCCCGACATATCGATATCGCAAATCTGCTGGTAGACCTTGTTGGCGTATGTAGAGTTGGTCTCCGAAGAGTTGCAAAGTGTAGAGAGTGCAACCAAATCCTCAGCGCTGTCAACAAGGTATGGATCGCTAACGGTACCATTGCCACCGCCCCACTGACTGCTAATAGCCTTGCGATTTACGGCACGGGAGAGGTCAATGTTGAGGTCGTAGTAGTTGTTACGCTCAACTTTTGTTGGGTAGTTGTAGGTGTATATAGCCTTGTCGGTTGTGACGGTCAGTGTGCCCTCATACTCGCCTGCGGCAATAACCATATAGAGCGCCTTTGCCTGACTGAGTGATGGCGCGACTGCATACGGCTCACTAACGGAGAGGGTTACGCTGCTCTTGTCGCACTTGCCTAACTCAATGTCGCTATAGTAGTCAACCTTGCCTAAATCGACCTTAAAATCGCCTGCAACAGCGCCATTGGTTGCCTTGTAGCTGATTGAGCGAACGCTCTCTGTCATTGCGGTTGAGGCGTATATGTTGGCACGGATAAAGCCTGCCAATGGGCGCATATAGACTGTATGGTCACCCTTAGCAGGGTCGAGAGTGATGGTCGAACCCGCCATAGGCATATATTGAGCAACAAACTCGCCTGCAACGGCCTGCTTTTGCGCAGGAGCGATGGTGAGGGTGAGGTTTGATATGCCGTTCATATCGTTCAGCTCGTTCCACGGGTAGTATGTGTGAAGCTTATCGCCCGCCTGATAGCCTCTGACCATAGTGTGGCACAAAGCGCGGTTGTCGTTAAAGCTCAGCGTGGCAGGGGCGTTGATAGTTGTGGCAGCAGAGTGAATGTAGGTGCCTAAAACCTCGTCGCCAGTCCAGCGATAGCAGTTTTGATTGGTAAACTCAATGCGGGTGTTGTCAAAGTCAACATAGAAGCGCAAAGGGGAATTTGCAACCTCAAGGTCGGAAAGAGGACTCTGCGAACAAGAGCTCAATAGGGTTGCAACACAAAGTAAAAGTGTAAAAAATCTCTTCATAGTGCTTAGGTTTAGAGGTTGTCTGATCCGCCATATTCAGGCTGCTCGAAGTTGTCCTCTACAGAGAGTGCAAAACCTCTCTCGAGACGAATAGTTACAAGGCGCATATCGGGCGCAGAGTAGAAGGTGCTGTTTTTCATATATAAAGTCTGTTATTTGTCATTTAACCAACAAATATACAACTAATTAATCAGATTTCCTATTTTGATAGGTAATTATGGTTTGAGGGAGTTAGTGTGTCTCATATTTGCAAAATTAATATGGTTTTGCTATCTTTGTTTTATGTAAAGTGTAGTTATGGTAGCAGATATATTCTCAATATCCACGGCCGAGCAGTTTGAGGCTATGGCATTAAAGGTGTTTGGCTTTCAGGCGGAGCATTGCGCTGTCTATGCCGAATATCTGCGCCTTATAGATGTCGCTCCGAGTAGCATTGACAGGGTGGAGGATATCCCTATGCTCCCTATAGAGCTGTTCAAGAGCCACCAGGTCTATTCTGCCGACAGCGAGCCCCAGGCGGTCTTTACATCGAGTGCTACAACGGGTATGACATCATCGCGCCATTTGGTTGCCGATTTGTCCCTCTATGAGCGCTCCTTTACAGAGGGGTTCAGGCTATTCTATGGCGAGCCGAGCGAGTGGAGTATTTACGGCCTTTTGCCCTCCTATTTGCAGCGTAGTGGCTCGTCGCTGATTTATATGGTTGACAGCCTGATAAAGCAGTGTGGCAGCGGTGGTTTTTACTTGGATGATTACGATAAACTGCTCGCAGATATGGCTGCCGACCCAAAACCAAAGATTTTGTTGGGTGTAACCTATGCTCTGCTCGATTTGGCGGAGAGGTATGCTCCCCGATTGGTCGATACGGTGGTTATGGAGACGGGCGGAATGAAGGGTTATCGCAAAGAGATGCCTAAGCCGCAGTTGCACAAACTGTTGTGTGAGGCTTTTGGGGTTGATAGAATACATTCGGAGTATGGTATGGCCGAGTTGCTCTCGCAGGGTTACTCGGTAGGCGAGGGGCTCTTTGCTGCCCCTGCTTGGATGAGAGTCTTTACGCGAGATGTCAACGACCCGTTTAAGGCTCTTGAGCCGTCGCGCCGCGGAGCGATAAATGTTATAGATTTGGCCAACTTGTACTCTTGCTCCTTTATAGCAACGCAGGATGTGGGTGTGGCTTATCCTGATGGTACATTTAGGATAGAGGGTCGTTTGACCGATGCCGAGATTAGAGGCTGTAATTTATTGGTGCAGTAATGAAATATAGAGATGAAGATTTAGCGCGTCTGCATACGGTTTTGTATCAGATTTTGGCGGAGATAGACCGCGTGTGCAAGAAGCACAACATCCCCTACTTTATTCAGGGAGGTAGTGCTATAGGTGCCTTTTATAATAAAGGTATTGTGCCGTGGGATGACGATGTGGATGTGGGTATGACTCGCGAGAACTACAATCGTTTTCTTCAGGTTGCCCCTGAGGAGTTGGGCGAAAAGTACTTTTTAGAGTGGTTTGGAACAGAGAGTAACACCCCATTTTACTTCGCTAAGGTAAAGATGAACAACACTCTGTTTGTCGAGCAGATTTGGCGCGGTATGGATATTCACCACGGCATTTTTGTCGATGTATTTCCTTATGACCGTATTCCGAACAATCCGACCCTTGAGAAGCTGCACCGATTTAGAGCCAAGTTCTGGATTAACTGCTTTATGGCAAAGCAGATATGGCTCTGGAGACATTGTGGCAAGTGTCAGATAGATGAGCCTCTGCCAAAGTCGTGGATAGGTTGCGCAGCAATAAAGGTGGTTGTGTCGTTGCTCTCGCGCAAGGCTATATATAATAAGATGTGTCGCGTATTAGGGCGTTACAATGGTTGCGATACGGAGTTTGTAAATATTGTCCGTATGCCTAAGGACCAGATACGCCGCCGTTATGTTGAAAATACGGTGCTTATGGAGTTTGGCGGTATGCAGATACCCGTACCCGATAATGTTGAGGAGTATCTGCGTCACCACTATCCTAACTTGCGCCCTGTGCTGCCCGTTGAGGAGCAGATAAACCACGCACCATATAAATTAGAGTTTGAGTCGGAGCAATGAAAACACTCTCTATAATCATACCGACATACAATTTGGAGGCACTGCTACCGTTGTGCCTTGACTCGATTGTCGCCTCTAAAGCCCTGCCCCGTTTGGATGTGGTTGTGGTCAATGACGGCAGTCGTGACGGCTCGCTTGCTGTGGCGAAGGGTTACGCTAAGCGCTATGCCGACTCGGTGCGTGTGATTGATAAGCCCAATGGCAACTATGGCTCTACAATAAACGCCGCGCTGCCGACACTTGAGGGAAAGTATGTCAAGATTTTGGATGCCGATGATGCCTTTGATACAGCCGCTCTTGATAGTTATGTGGAGTATTTGGAGCAGATTTGTGGTGCCGATATGGTTGTAGGCCCTTATGTCGAGATTACTCGTGAGGGGGAGCGTAAGGTGGATTATAACCTCTACTCAAAGCGTGTTTACGGTATCGGTGTGCCTTATAATGCCGAGCAGATTTTTGGGGAGGGGTCAATCCGTTTCTTTGCAATGCACTCGGTTGCTTATCGCACAGAGTTGTTGCGAGAGATGGAGTATCGCCAAACCGAGGGAGTCTCTTATACTGACCAGGAGTGGTGCTTTTATCCGCTCTTTAGGGTTGATACAATCGCTTTTACTGAGATAGCTCTCTATCGCTACAACCTTGCTCGCGAGGGGCAGACAATGGATAGTGTTGTGCAGTTGAAAAACATATCGCACCTGACCAAGGTGGTTGAAAAGATGGCTCTTTGGTTAGATGGAGCAGAGGGCTTGTCGGGCGTTAGATACGACTTTTTGGCAGGCGTAGTTATGCGTCGTATGCAGACGGTGCTGCGAAAATATCTGCTTGAGATGGAGGAGCAGCAGTTTGCTGCCTCCAACTTTGGAGAGGTTGTCGCTTTGTTTAAGTTGATTGCCCCAGAGAAGTTAACAGTTATGGTTAATGGCGCTCTTCCGATAGATTTATTGGCGCGTTGGCAGAGTAAGGGTCGCAGGTATTCGTATATAGTGCGAATGATATTAATGGCTGCAGATAGATTGATGCAGCGAGTGTATAAGCTAATTTTTTAATGTGTAAAGATATGAAAGTCAAGATTGTTAACCGTTCGGGTATGGATTGCCCGAGTTATGCTACACCTCTCTCTGCGGGTATGGATTTAAGAGCGGCTATGGAGCAGAGTGTTACCCTTGCTCCGCTTGAAAGGGCGCTTGTGCCAACAGGCCTCTATGTTGAACTTCCGGAGGGCTACGAGATGCAAATACGCCCTCGCAGCGGTCTTGCTGCAAAGCACGGCATTACTGTTCTCAATAGCCCTGGCACTATCGATGCAGACTATCGTGGCGAGATAAAGGTTATCCTTGTAAACCTCTCCAATACCCCGTTTGAGATTGTTCCGGGTGAGCGTATTGCTCAGGCTGTTGTGGCTCAGCACGCCCATATCGAGTGGGAGGAGGTTGAGAGGCTTGGCGATACCGAGCGCGGTGCAGGAGGCTTCGGTAGTACCGGTCGTGGATAAAAATCCTGATAGCGATTGTTTATTCGATAATTATCGCTAATTTTGTAAAATTAACACCAAAACCTAAAAACCTAAAACTAATAATTATGTATCGTATTGTTCTGAACGAGACCTCTTATTTTGGCGCAGGCTGCCGTTCTGTTATTGCTGACGAGGTGGCTAAGAGAGGTTTTAAGAAGGCCTTTTTTGTAACTGACAAAGATTTGATTAAGTTTGGCGTTGCCGAGAAGATTGAGCAGGTGCTCAATGGCGCTAATATCCCTTACGAGATTTATAGCGATGTTAAGGCTAACCCTACTATCGGCAATGTTCAGCGTGGCGTTGAGGCTTATAAGGCATCAGGTGCGGACTTTATCATCGCTTTGGGTGGCGGCTCATCTATCGATACGGCTAAGGCTGTAGGTATTATCGTCAACAACCCTGAGTTTGCCGATGTGCGCTCACTTGAGGGTGTTGCTCCTACAAAGCATCGCGCCGTGCCAACTTTCGCTATCCCTACAACTGCGGGTACTGCTGCTGAGGTTACTATCAACTATGTTATTACCGACGAGGAGGCGAAGAAGAAGATGGTATGCGTCGATCCTAACGATATCCCTATGTGCTCTATTATCGACTGCGAGCTGATGTACTCAATGCCTAAGGGTCTGACCGCTGCAACAGGTATGGATGCGCTTACTCACGCTATCGAGAGTTTTATCACTCCTGGCGCTTGGACTATGAGCGATATGTTCGAGTATAAGGCTATTGAACTTATTGCGCAGCACCTTAAAAATGCCGTTGAGAATGGTAAGGATGAGGTTGCACGCTCAGGTATGGCTGAGGCTCAGTATATCGCAGGTATGGGCTTCTCAAATGTAGGTCTTGGTATCGTTCACTCTATGGCTCACCCGCTCGGTGCTTTCTATGACACCCCTCACGGTGTTGCCAATGCGCTTTTGCTGCCTTATGTTATGGAGTATAACGCTGACTCACAGTCTCGTGCAAAGTATCTTGATATTGCAAAGGCTATGGGCGTTGATACTGCAGGTATGAGCGTTGATGAGGGTGTTAAGGCTGCTATTGGTGCAGTTCGCGCTCTGTCACTTAGCATCGGCATCCCTCAGCACCTCAATGAGATTGGTGTAAAGAAGGAGGATATCCCTGCACTTGCAGTTGCAGCGTTTAACGATGTCTGCACAGGTGGTAACCCTCGTCCAACTTCAGTAGAGGATATCGAGAAACTCTACCACATCGCATTCGAGTAGTCAACCGATACTCGGTTTAATCGCTCCGAAAATATTCGGGGCGATTTTTTTTATTGGTATTATGCGGTTGTGTAATAGCATAAATGTTCGTATTTGTGACATAAAAAGTTCTATTTTTCTTTGTATTTTCAGATATAATTGACTAATTTTGAATATAAATACCCTCCTATTATTGTTTTATACAGATTAAAGGTTGGGTTAGTTTGTTTCCAAAACTTGTATACTATGAGCATACCGTTTTTTGAGAGATTTGCCGAGGTTTTAACCCGCGATATTGACAAGTTTCAGGCTATAGACAAATGGGACGCAGGAAATCTGGAAGGATTGTTTGGCTCGTTGGAAGTGTGGCTTGTGTATGGCGCGATACTTATGTTGGCGCTAATGTTGGTCGTTGGTTGGACTCGAACGATTAATTGGTTGTCAAGGCGGTTATTTGTGCCCACTGTGATAATATGGCTCGCCGGAGTTGTGGTATATGTTGTCGGTTTTTATCACAAAGACCTCAACTTTATCTCGGTTGTTCCGCGTGCTATTATCTCATCGTTTAAGATGTTTGTGGTCTCAAACGACTTGGCTCGCGTTGCGAAGGATTTGCATACTGATGCCACATATATGGCTATATTTGCCGTTACTCACTTCTGTGCAGCATTCCTGTCGTTTGTGTTTATTCTCAAAATTATCGGTTTCAAACTCAGGTCGCACATTAAGATTGTAATTCACAAATGGTTTCATAGCGGACATAAGCAAGTGCATCTGTTTTGGGGTATAAACGAGGCGTCACAGCTGTTGGCAAAGAGTATCAATAGCCATAGTCCGCACGACACGATAATATTTGTTGACATTGACGAGGAGAAAGAGAACCAAGCCAATAAATTCTCTTTCAGCCAGGTCTCAAATACGATGACTATAACCAATAGTGATATTGCATTCTTTGATGGCATAGGTGCGCTTGTTGACCACTGCTACAATGGTCCATCTTCGATAAAAGAGGAGGGTGTTGATGTCTTTAATTATCTCAACCTTAGGAGTATCGGCTCGATTGTCAAGAGCGCAAGTAAACTCAACTTCTATCTCTTTTCTGCTGACGAGGCTCAAAATATAGCTGGTGCATTGGCGCTGCAAAAGGACAGTAAGTTGTGTGCTATCAAGGATAGCAAGGGTCAAACACCTACTATATACATCCACGCTCGCAGAAATTCAAGCAATGAGGTGTTTGATCACTACTCGCAGTATGAAACTGAGGAGTCCAACCGAATGAAGGTCAAGATTATTGACTCCTCGTATATCTCTGTGGCGGCTTTGAAGGACGATGATTGCGCCCTGCCTATCAATTCGGTTGACTATGACACCAATACAGGCATAGTTCACTCCGACTTTAATTCGCTTATCATTGGTTTTGGCCATACCGGTCAGGAGTACTTTAAGTTCTTGTATGAGTTTGGTGCATTTATTGGGCCTGATAAGAAAAAGAGCCCTTTCAAATGCTATGTGATAGATGAAGAGATGGATAAAATCTCTGGTCTTATCCGTACGCAAATGCCTGAAATTGAGGTCGATGAACTTACACTTATTAAGGCCTCTGTCAACTCGAAGCAGTTTTGGGATCAGATGGCGACGATTATGGCCGATTTGAACTATGTTGTCATCTCCCTCAATGAGGATACTCTTGGACTATCTGTAGCGGTTAATCTCTTCAAATATGCTCTCAGATACCGCAGTAAGGATAAAAAGAGACTCAAGATTATGCTCCGATGCTATCATCGAAATAACGAAAACCGAATGGGCGAGGTTGTGGATAATCTCAACAATAGCGCTCCTAATGCAACTGTTGAGCTGCGACTCTTTGGTAAGCAGAGTGATATTTATACCTATCAAACAATCTTGTCGGATGAGGTTTTAATGCGTGCGAAGGAGTTTCATAGAGTCTATTCGGGTGCAACCGATGCTGAGGCTCAGTGGAGGAAAGACTTTGTGGATGGAGCGATTGAGAGGTGTATGGAGAAACGAAAAATCTCACGCTATCAAGCCATCTATGAGGTCAATAGGTGCGTGTCGCAAAATGTGGCTAACGCTCTACATTTGCGCACAAAACTGCTGTTAATGGGTTTGGGTGATCAGACTTCGATAGAGCTTTTGAAGCGGTATATGGACTATGCCGACACTCGCAAGGATCAGACGCCTGACTACGGTTGTGATGCAACTGCAGCAGAGTTGTTGCGCAATGTGGCAATGGTAGAACACGAGCGTTGGAATGCGGCGCATCGCCTTATGGGTTATGTCTATGCCCCTGTGAAGAATTTTGAGCGCCGTGAGCACGACTGCCTCCGTGCGTGGGATGAACTTACTCTGTTGTACCAGTCTTACGATTGCGAGGTTGTTGAAACAACCATCAAGTTGGCTTACCAGAATGCGCTTTCGGAAACTAATGGAGAGTAACAGATAAGACAAATTAGTTTTGCACTGTTAGATTTTTAAGAAAAATCGCTCTATATAATAAACTTCAAATTTGGAAAGAGTATGAATACAAATTATTTACCGCAGCCGATGGATACCTCTGATGTTGTGTTGCCGGATCAGTTGAACGACCTTGTTGAGCAGATGGCCAAGAATGTTCACGAGGTGTGGGCGAAGAGTCGTATGGAGCAGGGGTGGACATACGGCGCTGAGCGTAACGATGCACTCAAGCATCACCCTTGTTTAGTTGCATACGAAGATCTGCCGGAGGTTGAGAAGGCTTATGACCGCGATACCGCTTTGGAAACGCTGAAATTGATTACCAAGCTCGGCTTTAAGATTTCTAAATAGTGTGTAGTTATCGCCTCGAAATGAGTTTTCGGGGCGA
>JAFNYE010000158.1 GCA_017383345.1 Alistipes sp.
ACAGTAAAATCGGGAACTATTACAAATGGGTGCGAGAATGGGCAACGGTGCGAACCGTGGCTAAAAGGGAGTATAGGGAAATTAGGGAAGTTAGTGATTTTCTAAACTCCCTAAACTCCTTAAACTCTCTAAACTCCCTATGTTAGCGGACTAACAGTAAAATCGGGAACTATTACAAACGGGTGCGCGAATAGAGGTCGGTGCATTTTGCTGTGCGGAAAAGAGTCGCGCTTGCTTTTTTGTGCAACTTTTGTTATATTTGCATTATCAAACTCGTTCTTTGGCACAACTCGTGCGTTAAGAATAGCGATTTTTATAATGGAAATGCGCTGTAATAGGCTTGAATATAGCTACTTACGCACGTCAGGGGTGTATGCACCCTCCATTATAACAAGGATTACAACGAAAAGAGAAATAAGCACAGGTTCAAAAAAGGTGTATGCACCCTCCATTATAACAAGGATTACCACTATAATGTTAAGAATTATGAATACTGTTAGGTGTATGCACCCTCTATAAAAGGCCTCTTTTGAGGTCTTTTGTTTTATGGGGCGGTGGGTGAATACATTTTTGCTACATCTTTCTGCCATTTTGTCATATTTTGTGTCGCTATACTGACAATAGTGTGGCGATATTCTCTTTTTTGGCAGAAAATATTGTTTGGCAAGAGGTTTGCTCAACTATATGCCAAACGCAAATGAAAATATTAACAAACAAATAAAAAATTACAATTATGGGAAAGATTATTGGTATTGACTTGGGAACAACCAACTCTTGTGTTGCTGTTATGGAGGGCGCTGAGCCTGTTGTTATCCCTAACTCGGAGGGTCACCGCACCACTCCTTCTATTGTTGCATTCACCGACGGTGGCGAGCGTAAGGTGGGCGATCCTGCAAAGCGTCAGGCTATCACCAACCCTAAGCGCACCATCTTCTCTATCAAGCGTTATATGGGTGAGAAGTTTGCAAATGTAGCTTCTGACATTGCTCGCTCTCCATATTCTGTTGTCAGTGGTCCAAACGACACCGCTCGTGTAGATATTGACGGCCGTCAGTACACTCCGCAGGAGATCTCGGCCATCATCCTTCAGAAGATGAAAAAGACAGCTGAGGACTACCTCGGTCAGGAGGTTAGCGAGGCTGTAATTACCGTGCCTGCATACTTCTCTGACTCACAGCGTCAGGCTACTAAGGAGGCGGGTGAGATTGCCGGCCTTAAGGTTCGTCGTATCGTAAACGAGCCTACCGCCGCAGCTCTTGCTTACGGTATGGACAAGATGAACCGCGATATGAAGATTGCTGTTTATGACCTCGGTGGCGGTACTTTCGATATCTCTATCCTTGAGATTGGCGATGGTGTATTTGATGTTAAGTCAACCAATGGCGATACTCACTTGGGTGGTGATGACTTTGACCATGTGCTTATCGACTTTATGGCAGAGTCTTTCCGTAGCGAGCACGGCGTTGATTTGCGTCAGGATGCTATGGCTCTCCAGCGCCTTAAGGAGGCTGCAGAGAAGGCTAAGATTGAGCTCTCATCTTCACAGTCAACCGAGATTAACTTGCCTTACATTATGCCTATCAACGGCATTCCACAGCACCTTGTAATGACCCTTACTCGTGCTAAGTTTGAGCAGCTTTGCGACCACCTTGTTCAGCGTACTATCGAGCCTTGTCGTGCCGCTTTGCGTGATGCAGGTATCTCACCTTCACAGATTGACGAGGTTATCCTTGTGGGTGGCTCAACCCGTATCCCTGCTATCCAGCGCGTGGTTGAGGAGTTCTTCGGTAAGACTCCTAACAAGAGCGTAAACCCTGACGAGGTTGTTGCTGTAGGTGCATCAATTCAGGGTGGTATCCTTTCAGGAGATGTTAAGGACGAGTTGTTGCTTCTTGATGTAACTCCGCTCTCACTTGGTATTGAGACTTTGGGTGGCGTGTTCACTAAGCTTATTGAGGCTAATACAACAATTCCTGCCCGTAAGAGCGAGGTGTTCTCAACCGCAGCTGACAATCAGCCGTCAGTAGAGATTAATATCTGCCAGGGTGAGCGTCCGCTTGCTCGCGATAACAAGAGCATTGGCCGTTTCCACCTCGATGGTATCCCTGCAGCTCCGCGTGGCGTGCCACAGATTGAGGTGACCTTCGATATCGATGCTGACGGTATCCTCAATGTATCTGCTAAGGATAAGGGTACAGGTAAGGAGCAGAAGATTCGTATTGAGGCATCTTCAGGTCTTACTGACGCCGAGATCCAGCGTATGCGCGACGAGGCTAAGGCTAACGAGGAGAAGGATAAGATTGAGAAGGAGCGCATCGAGAAGATTAACACTGCCGATGCAAACATCTTCACAACCGAGAAGAACCTTAAGGAGTATGGCGATAAGATTCCGGCTGACAAGAAGGCTGCAATCGAGTCTGCCCTCGGTAAGCTCAAGGAGGCTCACAAGAATAGCGACATCGCAGCTATCGACTCATCTATCGCGGAGCTTAACAATGCTTGGCAGGCAGCTTCTCAGGATATCTACGCTGCTCAGCAGGCTCAGCAGGCACAGGGTGGTGCTCAGGCAGAGCCTAATGCCCAGTCTAACGCTCAGTCTGGTGCAGCACAGCCTGAGGATGTTGAGTTTGAGGAGGTAAAGTAATTATAGTGTAAGCGAGATTTTGCTAACTCTAAAGCGCAAAGGGTTGTACCGAGTGTACGACCCTTTGTTGTTTCGATTGCACTATGTTGGGAGTTGTTAAAGTTACTCTTTTTGCCTAAAAGTTGCATAAAGGGAAAATAATATCTACTTTTGTTGCGTCAAAGGCGAGAGTTTGGTTTCGTTTTTGATGTTGAAAGCAAAAAATGCAAATAGTAATCAATAAATTTTAATAGTAAATCAAATGAAAAGAGTAGTAACAATCATCGGCTCAGGTATGATGGGCTCGGCTCTGGCTTTCCCTGCAATGGCTAATGGTCACGAGGTGCGCCTTGTCGGCACTCCGCTTGACCGCGATATTATCGACGCTTGTAAGGCGACAAATCGCCACCCTAAGTTTGAACGCGATTTCCCTGTCGGTATTAAGTATTACCAGATTGAGGAGTGGAAAGAGGCAGTTCAGGGCTGTGACTTTGTTATCGGTGGTGTTTCATCGTTCGGTGTAGATTGGTTTTTGGATGAGATTTTGACTAATCTCGACCCTAAAACTCCTGTACTCTCTGTAACTAAGGGTCTTATCAATCTTGAGGACGGTACCCTTATCAGCTACCCTGACTATTGGCAGTCGGAGCTGGCAAAGAGAGGCATTGAGCGTGAGGTTTGCGCTATTGGTGGCCCTTGTACATCATACGAGTTGGTGTTTGAGGATCAGACAGAGGTGGCTTTCTGCGGTAAGGACTCGGCTGTTCTCAGAATGATGCGCCAGACCCTTACAACCTCTTACTACCATATCTCGCTCACAAACGATGTTATCGGTCTTGAGAGTGCTGTAGCTCTTAAGAACGCTTATGCTCTTGGTGTAGCGCTTACAATTGGTCTGGTTAATCGTTACCTCGGTGCTGATGCGGGTCTGCACTACAACTCTCAGGCAGCAGCTTTCTATCAGGCTGTAAAGGAGATGCGTCGTCTGCTTGCTATTCAGGGCGCAAGTTTCGATTGCGAGAATATCGGTATCGGTGACCTCTATGTAACCGTTTATGGTGGTCGTACCCGTAAAATCGGTATCCTTCTTGGCGAGGGTAAGAGCTATGAGGAGGCTATGGAGATTTTGGCAGGCGTCACTTTGGAGTCGCTTGTTGTTGCTCGTCGCGTAGCTAAGGCTATCTATCGTAAGGCTGAACTCGGTCAGGTTGACTTGAAGGATTTCCCTATGCTTGTGCATGTTGAGGGTATTCTTGAGAAGGGTGCTGATGCTCAGCATCCGTGGGAGGCTTATACCTTCGATAACACTAAGTAATATAGCGATTTAACGCATTTATTCCCACTTGGTATGCCTAAGTGGGTTTTTTTTGTTATATTATGTGTTTATTTGCAATTATATCAATAAAAAGTGTTATATTTGTTAGGTGTATAGAGATGTAAATTGGTCTTTAATATATAGTAAGCAAATTTTAACCTAAATAATCTATCT
>JAFNYE010000159.1 GCA_017383345.1 Alistipes sp.
ATACGGGTCGGCTCCCTCATCCAAACGAGCGCCCAACTCCATCTTTGGATTGATCGTATATTCACGCTCATAACCATTATAAAGGAAAGGCGGGTAGTAACATTGAGCCATACGCTGACACTGGTAGCCATAGAAGTAGTCAAAGCCCATATCAAGGGGTGTGCTCTTAGACCCAGGACCACCTAAGCCCCACTTACCCACCATTGCGGTCTTATAGCCCGCCGCACGCATAACGGAGGCGATAGTGGTTGTTCCCTGCTGCATAGGATACTGACCCTCAAGTTCCGGGTGTTGCTCCATTGCGCCAATACTCCACACATTACCACGGCCAAGCATCTCATCATTGGAGCGAATTTGGGCGTGCCCTGAATGTAGGCCCGTCATAAGGGTGCAACGCGACGGCGCTGATACGGGCGCTCCGGCGTACATATCGGTAAAGCGAATACCTCGCTCAGCAAGGGCATCAATATTGGGAGTCTCTATCTTAGTCTGACCATAACATCCGAAATCGCCATATCCTGCATCATCAAGTAGGATAAAGATTACATTAGGGCGGTTGTTTTTGATATTTTCAATCTTTGGTTGAGCCAAAGTATCTTGAGTTCCACACACCGCCATAACACCACATAGCGTTACTGTCGAGATAGTTACATTAGACTCTTTCATAGATTTTACAGGTTAATCTTCACAAAATTAAGCTTTTTTATCCAAAAGAGTTGCACGATTTAGACAATTTTTTATATCTTTGCACTCGCAAATGTGGAAACGCATTTCGGACCCATAGCTCAGTCGGTTAGAGCAGCGGACTCATAATCCGAAGGTCGTGGGATCATGCCCCTCTGGGTCCACTCTTATTTTCAAGCGGTTGCAATCTCTGCAACCGCTTTTTTTTGTTGAAGAGTCGTCCGATACGCCCATTACACAACACCTACTTTAAGTCATACATTTTAGCACAAATAAGATTTTATGCAATGCTATTTTGTTTTCTCAAATTAATTGTGTAAATTTGTAAAAACCAAAAACTACAGATTTATGGACTATCGTAAAGAGTTGGAGAGAGTACGCGAGGCTCTGAAGGGTATTTCAAAGCCTTATGACAATGAAGCCCTTGAGCTTATTGCAGAGGGTATGTACGGCACCGTGCTTGTTGCCGAGCAAAATCTCAGTGAGCAGAACAACTGCTGGGAGAATAGCGCCCTTGTTAGGGAGTTTTTGGGCTATGCCTCTATTTTAGAGGATTATGACCACTTGCTCAATGCTATCTATAGCGCAACAAAGCGTATGGCTGAGACAATCTATGATCACCCGCGTCTGAAGGTGCAATTTCTCCAATTTTTCCGCAAGGTCATCTTTCGTATCGAGGCTCAACAGGGTCACGAGTTGAGTATCGGCGAGGATATAGCTGAGGAGATATCGGAGTTGGAGTACAACATATACTTTGCCGACAAATGTGAGTATGACCAGATCAAACAGTCGGGCCATCTCAAGCACGATCCTATTGAGTGGAGTGCGCGCTGGGAGGAGGTGATTGATGAGGCCGACAAGATTACATACAGTATTTTGGCAGATCATCCGCGCGGTATGGGTTTTTGTCACGCCTATTGGCATACACGCGCCAGCATACTCCACGAGCAGTTTGGCATTGAGTGGCGCAGCCCTTCCGCAATGAATCCGCGAGTAATGTTTGACTAACATATTGACACAATGAAGAGACTTCGCTTTTACATACTTTCTGTGCTGCTTGCACTCATAAGCATATCGGCCACAGCGCAAGATAAGCCCGTATATCTGCACACCCTAACCCCACTTGGAGGTCACAACTACAAGTTTGCTCACAATATGAACGACTACTTGGAGATGGGCGGACTTGTCTATAAAAGGGGTTTTGGTCTGAGTGCCCAAAAGGGCAACTTTGTAGAGTGGAGTCTAAAGGGGAAATACAAAACCCTCTCTTTCATTCTCGGCTCGGAGCCGTGGTATGACAAATCGCACAAAAAGGGCATTTTGGTTATCACAGGCGATGGTCGCAAGATTGTTGACCGAATAATTACCACCTACGAGTCTCCGCAATGGATTACGGCCGACATTACAGGTGTTGATATACTGCGTTTCTATGTTCCCAATACCGATGCAGACGCGGGTCTTGCCGATGTAGCTGTATGGCGTGCCGACCAGACACCTTATCAAACCTCGCCAACGCACACCTTCACCAAAAGCGAACCTATAATGCTCTGTCGTGACCTTATGCCATATCGCGTAGGCAATCGCCACACCATATACTCTTCCAATCCAAAGTTCATCAAGCCCGATGATATTTTGGCTTATCGAGCAGAGGATGGTACGATAAGATTAAGCGGTCAGACCTACAAGAACGGCATTGAGGCCAATGCCGAAATGGCCCTTATAGGCAATGCCGAGGCGATAAGTCACTTCAACCTCGGTGGGCAGTTCGCTAAGATGAGTTTCATTGTCGGCCCTCTTGACACCGACGACGGAACACTCCAGAGAGGATGGTTTGTAATCAAGTCAAACGACAAGATTATCTACGAAAAGGAGATTATCGAGGGAGAACTCGCCTCTGAGGTAACTATCGATATTGAGGGGTGTCGCTACTTGGAGATTAGAACACACAACGCTACCGGCTCGCTCAGAATAGGTATAGCCAACTGTATGCTCTACCCTAAAGGTTACGAGGTTGTTTCGACCAACCAAACAGCGCAGACCAACCTGAACAATCTGCCAGGAAATGACCCCACTAAGGTTATCGAAAAGACTATTGATACATCGGAGTACCTCAAATCCCTGCCCGATGTTTGCAAACTTGTAACGAGCATACCACCATACGCAATAGGTGGCGGTATGACGCGCGAGAATGCTGTATTTGAGGACCTGTCGCAGTATGTAACATTCTCTATGGGTGGCATAAAGTACTCCGAGGGCGTGGTATTGCAGTCAACAACCAATTTCTTCCACAACAACACGGGCGCACATGTATTGTTCAACCTCGGTGGAGAGTTTGACTATCTCAGTTTCACAACGGGCTGGGTCGGCAAGTGCGGCGTGCTGAAGAATGACTGGCTCAGGGTTACTGCTGACGACAAAGTGGTGCTGCAAGTGCCTCTCAAAGCCACCGACCCTAACCGCAGCTACACCGTGCCATTACATAAGTGTAAGATACTTAAGTTTGAGAAGCTCGGTATGGCAAGTATGGACCACCCTGCCTTCGGTCTTGCCGATATGGTTGTATATCGTGGCAAGCCTGTAGAGCATAATCTATTCCACCACCCTGTGCCTGAGTGCCCTGAGACGATTGACCTTATTGACCTCAATCTGCCTTATATCCACTATGTAAGCTCAGCAATGGATGTCAAGCGACTCTTTGACGGCTCAACACAGCGAGAGTATTTTGCAATGCCAAACGGAGAGCGTATATACAAAGGCTTTTTGCTCAAAACAAGCGTTCACTTCGATTTGGAAATGGGCCCTACTTCAGAGCCTACAACGGGTATTATCGCGCCTGCATTGGGTGCATCGTTTATGGTTGGAGCGATAGGCGGAGCTACTGTGTCGATGGTTGCACCATTTGGAGCACTATTGGCTTTGGCCGCCGGAGGTACGGCACACGAGGCGTCGTGCGCTGCGTTCAATACCTGGAAAGAGTACAACTATGTAACCTTTACCGTTGCCTGCCGCGTAAAACACAACACCATAGACACTATCGACTGCAAGCAAGACCCTGTGGAGATATTAAAGATTGGTGCTGATGGCGAGGTTGTTGCCGAGTTTGGCATCTATGACAAGATGCAGCCGACAACCTACACCGTGCCTATCAACAAGTGCCAGCAGTTGATGTTCTGGCTTGAGTGCGGTGGCTCAAATTCTGGTCAGTTCATACTCTACGACCTTAAGGTTCACAAGAACAAGCCTCAGATAACCATTCCGCTCATTACCGAGCGTAACAATGTGCCGCAAGTGCTTGCCGACAAAGAGCCGTACAATATATGCTCAAACGCGGCCGAGTTGTATCCTCAAATTGAGTGGCAACGCCCAAGCACAATCAACAGAACCATTAACGAATATTTTGCCCTCTATACCGAGCGTCTAAAGAAGTTTGACGACTTTATGGAGGAGATTTTCAAAGTACAATACACAACCGTATCGCGCTACATAAAGTCTGCAAACGGGCACCAATATCGCTCAATAAGTGTACAAGAGCGCGAGGGCGACCGCTACAACCTCTTTAAGATTATGGAGCGCAACAAGACAATCATAAACACAATGATGGATCAGCGCTCGTTGGTTACAGCGGTGCGTGTAGCTCGAGTGCCGGCTATGCGAGGTTTGTTAGAGATTACCGATCCTAAGAGGTTGGTAGAGTTCCGCGAACACTTCAAGCAGGCTGCCGAGATACTCAAAGCCTACGAAGATGCTGCCGCAAAACTTATCGAGGCGAAGAAGGCGGAGAATAAAGCTATTGAGAGCCTGATAAACAACTCTTTAGACATTGACGGCATAAAGTCAACCGAATTTGAGGTCTATGTAAAGTAACAAAATCTATACTATGAGAAACTTCACACACACTGAAAATCTATTTAGAGTTTCACCTGAGCTCATTGAGCAGTTAACAATCCAAGCCGATGCAGGTGATGCACTCGCCTGCTTTAAGGTCGGACGCTACCACTATGTTGTTCAACCCGATGAAGACTCAATCGAGAAGGCTATTGACTATATTGAGAAGGCGCAGGAGGGTGGCATTATCGAGGCAGATGTAGCCAAAGCCATCATCCTATACAATGGCGATAGTGGACTTGTTGACCGCGAGGAGGCTCATAATCTGCTTGACAAGGGCCTTGACCACGAGTGTGAATTTGCTGCCGAACTTTTTAGTCGCAATATCATCAATGGAAACAATGGTTACAAGGTTGACCGCCAGTTAGCTATACGCGCTCTTGAGGCACTTATCGCTGAGAGCGACAACCCGATGTACTACTTCCTATACGCTACAGCATTAGAGGCAGAGCACTCACTCTCTGCAGCTCGTCCGTGGTATGAGAAGGCATACAATGCCGGATTTTTGACTGCAAGCGTAAATTTGGCAGTATGCCGTGGCTATAACGACGACTACAAGTTGGTTGATCAGGATGCCTACCGCGACACTCTTCACGCTGCCGCAAAGGCTGGCGACCCAACAGCATATTGCGTTATACTTATGGATGAGCTTGCTCCCGATATCTTTGAGCAGGAGGAGCCAGAGCGCACCGAGAGTCAAAATAAGCTCATTGAGGGTCTTGAGTGGTGTGCAGGTAATGGATGTGTTCTTGCAGCGCACTACTTAGGCGAGATTTACCGCTATGGTCAATATGGCATCGAGAAGGATATCGAGGAGGCATACAGTTGGCATTGTCAGGCATCACAATGGGGCGTAAGCGATAGTTACGAGGCTCTCTACACAATGGTAGCTGAGGCTGAGATTGACTTTGACCCGAACGAGATTGACGATGTTTTGGACTATCTGGCGCTTCAGGGTGCGCGTGGCCAAAATGAGGCTATGCTGCGCAAAGCTGTAGAGCGCTACAATCAGGGAGGCCTCAAGGATTTTGACACAGAGATTGAGGCGTACCACATACCGGCATACAATGCACTGCCCGATGAGCCTGAAGACGATGAGCCTATTGATGACGATGGTCGCTACGACCCTTATGTATAAACAGTAAATATTGTAACGATGGAAAAGATATCACGAAAACTATTTCTCAAAAGAGCCGTTGCAGGTTTGGCTGCAATAGCTGTTGCACCCAACCTTCTCTCTTGCACCGAAAAGGAGCACGAGATAACACGCCTCGCGCCACTGGCGGGCAGATATGATGTTGTTGTAGTAGGTGGTGGTCCTGCGGGTTTTATAGCAGCCATTGCCGCTGCCCGCAAAGGTGCTAAGGTTGCAATAATTGAGCGATATGGTTTCTTTGGCGGTATGGCTACTATCGGTTATGTTGCGCCGATAAGCGTCTTTGCCAAGAACAACGAACTTGTTATCGGTGGCATACCGTGGGAGTTTGTAAAGCGCCTTGAGAGTATGGGCGGAGCTTTTATTGAGTGGCCTAAGGCGAATGTAGATTTTGACATTGAATTATACAAGCTCTGCTGCCAGCGTATGGTTTTAGAGGCAGGTGTTGACATCTATACACACTCTGTTTTGGTAGGTTGCCAAATGGAGGGCAATAGCATTGAGTCGGTAATTATTGAGAATAAGAATGGCTTAGAGAGCCTTGAAGCAAAGCGCTTTATCGACTGCACGGGCGATGGTGACTTGGCATATATGGCTCAAGTACCTATGCAGTCAAATCCTGACGGAGAGTTGCAACCTTCATCCTTCTGTTTCATACTTTCGGGTGTTGATACCGACTCCGAGTTGCTCAACAAATGTATGTACCACAACGGCATAAATGGTCCGAGCCAATGTAAGCCTGTACGCGAGAAGTTGCTCGCACTCAAGGCTTCGGGTGTTGACTTGCCAGACTTTGGAGGCCCGTGGTTTAACAATGTTCTGCACAAAGGCAGCGTTGCAGTCAATATGACCCGTCGCGCAGCCGACTCGACCAACAACCGCAACTACAGCGCAACCGAGTGTCAGCTTCGCGAGGATATATTTACATTCACAAAGGTGCTAAAGGAGAACTTCAAGGAGTTTAAGGATTGCTATGTAGCATCAACGGCGCCACAAGCAGGCGTACGCGAGTCCCGACGCATACAGGGTGTTCACACCGTTACTGCCGACGAGTATGTATCGGCATTTAAGTACGAGGATAGCATCTCACGCGGCATTCACCCTATCGACATCCACGCAAGCAAGGGTACAAGTCAGGTGAGAATTGATCTGGACAAGCCGGCCTATGTTCCATATCGCGCTCTGATTGCTCCGGCCTTCCCTAACCTGCTCGTTGCAGGCCGATGCATCTCGACCGACCGTCAAGCATTGGCCTCACTGCGAGTTATGGCGAGCTGTATGGGTACAGGCCAGGCTGCTGGTGCTGCAGCGGCACAAAGTATTGCCCAAAACTGCGCCGTGCAAGATATCGACACGCAACAACTTATCGCCACACTTAAAGAGTGGGGAACGGTTCTATAACCAATAGCAAAGGGTGTCATTGAGACACCCTTTGTTCGTTTAGAAATTGATTGCTACACAAGCTCTGTCTTCCATAAGCCGTGGAGGTTGCAGTACTCATATACCGCAATAGGCTTTGAGTGACAAGTGCAAACAATCGCTTCCGGTTTGTCGGTCAGGTTAACGCGGATACCGCCGCTCTGAGTCTCAACATAGATGAAAGCGATGTGGTGCTCAGGGAGCATCGGGTGCGCTACGCTACCGACCTCAACCTTGATTGTGCAGTCGTCTATGCGGGTAACTACAGGGATATGCTTCTCACCGCTTGCCTCAACGGTATTAGGGATTAGCTCCTCCATATTCTCGCCACAGCATACTACCGGTACACCTGAATCGACTACCTTCTCAATAACATTACCGCAATGGCGGCACTTAAAAAACTTCGTTGCCATAATTCTTATATTTTTAACTTATTAAACTACTTATTTAACTTTACTCTTTTGTTGCTAAAGGCGATGCCTGACTATAGACTCTCGACGCCAACTGCTTGTCGAGCTGATAGAGTCCGTATTTGTTGTCTGCAACCGACTCGGCTGCAAAAATCATATCGCGAGCCGACTCCTCCTCTTCAACCTGCTCGTCAATAAACCACACGAGCATATTTGAAGATGCAAAATCTCTATCCTCAGCAGCGATAGTTGCAAGGTTGTTTATCATCTGGGTGACAACCTTCTCGTGCTTGAGGGTCTGTTCAAACATCTCAAGAATTGTGCCCCACTCAGTATCGACCTTCTCAATAGGCATAAGGGTGACCTTTGCATCGCGCGAATTGAGGTAGTTCATCAATATGCGTGCGTGATCCTGCTCCTCAAGCCACTGCACATAAAACCAATTTGCCACTCCATTAAAGCCTTTAGCCTGGGCATCCATTGACATAGAGAGATAGAGGTAGGCCGACCATAACTCAGCATTAATCTGCTTGTTGATTGCTTGGTGTAACTTAGGACTTAACATAGTTTTAAGGTATTAAAAGGTTTGTACTGTTTGTCAAATTATCTATTTAATTATACTATCCAACATTTTGCAGAGCTGCTCCTTAGACATCGCACCCATTGCACGCTGCATTTGACCATTAACAGGTATAAAGTAGAGGGTTGGGATAGATCGGATACCGAATGCAGTTGCCAACTCCTGCTCCTGATCAACATCGACCTTATAGATATCAACCTTGCCGGCATACAACTCCGACACCTCCTCCAAAACCGGTGCCAAAGCTTTGCACGGACCGCACCACGAAGCATAAAAATCTATCAGCGCGGGCTTATCGCCTAAAAAGTGAAGATCGGAATGGATATTCTCAAGGCTCGCAACTTTGCGCTCAAAACCACCTTTTGTTAAATTTATTGTTGCCATATTGTTTCAATTTTAATAGTTATCTTTCTGTTTGCTAATGCAAAGATAGTGCAAGAAAAACTATTTGTCAAATTGATAATTTTTATAGCCATATAAGACAAAACTATATCAAAGCCAGAAGTATGCACAACAGCGATATTAGAGCAGCAATGAGCGCAAAAATAATTTTCGCCACCCTATTTTCAGGCTTTTGCGGTTGCTCGACCGAGTATATTTGCTCAACATCGGACACCACGGACTCTTCGGTGTGCGTATTGGCAATGAGCGAACGCGCATAGGCAAACATCTCGTCGCTCTTATCCTCACAACCCAACTGGTCACACTTATCTCTATATCGCTCAGCACACTTAACAATAGCGCGGGAAGCTAATGTGGCAGAACTTATTAGCATCGCCTCGTCACCAAAGTTACCGAGTAGTAGCAAATACGCTCTACAATGGACAATAAGCGACATTGCTGCATTGTAATATATATCTACGCGCTCGCCACATACAAACTCGGCCTTTAGGCACTCCTTATGCAGAGCCGAAGCGACAAGCTGTGCGGTCTGAGCCACCAAACCATTCAGTCCGCCCTCATCCTTTTGAGCAAGGACAGCATTTGCAATACGCTCCACGCCCCAATAAGAGGCTACCTCGCTAAAGTATATATGCCACAAACAGGCAGATGTCCACTTTGACGGCACACCCACAACCTGAGTCAAAGCAGCGCAGTTATGTTCGTTACCAAGAAACTGCATCATAGCCTTAACAGCCACTTCAGGTTGATCGTTGATAAGAGCAAGGGTAGAACGATTTATCAAGGCAAATGTTTCGTTCTCGCTCAACTCCAGAACATCAGTCTTAGGCTTAAAGAGCCAAAAGAGCGCATACTTAACACGCGCGGAGGAGCTATATAGCTCACTGAGAGCCTCATCGCATTGAGCCACATCAATCGGAGCTACAGCCTGCGGTAAAAATTGCTCGACAGGGCGATATTGGAGGTCGTAAAGTTCCTCACGCTCGCAATCTACCCAAGTAGCGAGAGTTAGATAGGGATTGAGTTCAATGGTCTGTATCATAGCTGCCCCAACTCAACATCAAACAGTTCACGATAAAATGCAGCCTTACTCTCCAATGCTAACGGATAGGCGCGCGAAGTAGAGGGCATACGCCAAAAGCGGAGCTGTCGAGAGTGCCAACTGACATCTACCCTACCACCTACCGCAGGCGGATTGCAACCAAAGTATTGAGCAACCAATGCAGTAGCCTTTTCGCCTGTAGTCACGACAGCACAACACTCCGGCAACTCAGACAACAGAGCCCCGATATCGGTAGGTTCAACTACCTCTAAGAATTTGTCCGATGCGTTATCCTTGAGTCTGACAACTTTGGTTGCCGTGTCATAAAGAGCAATGCCACGCATTTGACAAAAATCGACTATACGCTGGCGGTCAAAACGCCTACCCTCGACAAAATGCTCCTTATTATTATAAAATATAAGACCGACTATGCGCCACATATCGTTTATAAAGTTGGGGTAGAAAAACTCCATAGACCACCTCTCCACCTTCGGCGGGAAACTGCCAAGCATCAGGATTTTTGCATTTAATGGCAAAAATGGCTTTAGGGGATGAAGTTCAATGTTGCGTTGTAGCATAGTCTGGACACTATTTTCATTACAAAGTTAAAAAATTTTGCAAAAAATTGCAATTTTGCACAATAATAGCATAACTTTGTTCGTTGACTTTATGCAAACACAATAATTATGTAAACTATGAAAAGATTTATTGCAATTTTTACACTATTAGTCGCTCTCAGTTTTAATGCTATGGCTGACGAGCGTCCTATTGAGCCAACCCAGCTTCCTAAGATCGCGCAGGAGTTTATTGCTAAGAATTTTGCAGGCACTCCTATTCTCAGCGCATTTGTAGATAGAGATGTAATGGATACCGATTACGAGGTAAGACTTGAGGATGGCACCAAGATTGACTTCAACGGTCGTGGAGATTGGACAGACATCACTAACAAGCGTAGCGGTATTCCTGCCTCTATAGTTCCGCACAAGTTGACCGAATATACAAGCAAGCACTACAACGGTGCAGCAATTCTCTCAATTGAGCGCAACAGCCACAGCTACGAGGTTAAACTCTCAAACGGCGTTGAACTTATATTCAGCCTGAGTGGCAAATTATTGGGCTACGACGATTAATTTCGGATTAGCTCTTAAATAAAGCGTAATTTCCCCTGTAATTTATTATCTTTGTCGCCAAATTGGAGGCAAG
>JAFNYE010000160.1 GCA_017383345.1 Alistipes sp.
AGGCTGCGATTAAGCCGAACGCAGAGGTAAACTTGTTTTATCTCTGCTGAGGCGAAGCAGGCAAGGGTCGCCTTTGGCGAGCCAAGGCTTGCGAAGCGCTAAAAAGCGGAGCATACTTAAAGGTATGTGAGATTTTTAATGCAAGTATAACCGACGCTGCGGAGCGAGAGCAGAGGGTGGCGGCACACTATGCCGAGCCGCGAGGAGGAAAAGCCCTCGTAGAGGGGTTAACGCTGTAATTCGCTTTACCTATACACAGAAAGCGTATAAAAAGATGAATTACAAGGCTTGCGAAGGTGAGAAAACCGCAGTTTACTTGTGGTAAATGAGGATTTTCGAGCCGAGCGTAACGCAGTAATTCGCTTTTTATACGCTTTCAGTCTTAGTTGCGAATTATAGTCAACCTCTCCCAAACCCAACGCGGAATTAACTTCCACAACAAGACAAGCAACTTAAAGCGCCAATCAAAAATAACGATGCGGCGGCGATGTTTGAGACCGCGCATAATATGGCGAGTAGCCTGGCCGAGGGTCATAAGCATTGGGTAGTGCTTATTGGGGTTAAGAATGGCTGTTGCGACGAAGCCCGGTCTGATATCGGTAAAATCGATAGGCACTTTGTGCATACGGCTATACTGAACAAGGGCTGTGATATATGTGCTCTGCATCTTCTTTGAGGCCGAATAGGCAGGAGCTGAGCCCATACCCGTTGTACCTGCAACGGAGGTTACGATGGCAATATGCGCTCTATGTTTGTCGGTATAGAGCTTGCGCGACTTAACATAGTTGACAAAGTGGTCAACCACGCGCGCCATACCCTCACAATTGGTGCGGATAATATCCAACTCCAACTTCTCATCCAACTCTGGATTTTGACCGCCCTTGCCCGAGACATATAGAAACAACTCAGGCTCTGAAACCTTATCAAGCAGAGCATCCAACGCTACTGTTGCGCTTGGTTGGAGAACATCCATAGCCTCTATAGCGACATTTTCTGTGCCAAACTGCTCCTGTAACTCTTTAAGCGGCTCACATCGGCGTGCTGCCACACCTATCTTATAACCCTCTTGAGCAAGAGCCTGCGCCATAGCAAGTCCAATTCCCGAACTTGCACCAATAATTATAGCCTTCTTCTGCATTTATTACAACTTTTGTTACAAAAGTACAAATGATTAGATAAATTTCAAAAATTTGGCAGAGCTATATTTTTTCACTATCTTTGGTTGTTTTGTCGCAGCAATGTGTCTTAAATATAAAACGACAAACTATAAAATTATGAAAAGACTATTTTTACCTCTCCTCAGCCTTCTGCTACTCGCTTGTGGCGACAAAAATACCCCAGCAGGTCCTAATTGGGGAGAGATACCGCCCTACGAGGATGAAAAACCCGAGAAGCCGGAGAAGCCCGAGGAACCCAAAGACGATAACAAACCCGATGAAGGTGGTAACAACGAGGGTGGCAATGGCGACCAATTTACCGAGAGATATATTGTTCCTACTACTGAGGTAGCTCCTTCAGGCGAGAACAGCTTGGGTCTGCGCTATGAGCCTGGTATTTCAATCAACATCGCCACCAAGAATTTCGCCACTCGCCTGTCAGATATTGCAGCAGCAGGATTTAAGTACATCGAGATTACCATCAAGCACGAGTTCGGCCTTATGAACAAGAGCGACGATGAGGTTAGGGAGATTTTTGCCGAGCGTCAGGTTGCTGTTGACAATGCGGGGTTGAAGTTATGGTCTATCCACCTACCTTATGAGGATGCTACTTGGACCAATATTGGAGGTTCAGAGAGCATCCGCAAGCAGTCGGTTGAAAATATTATGCGCGTGTTGCGCCTATGCACAGAGAAGTTCCCTGAGTGCAAGAACTTTGTTCTCCACGCCAGCAAGGGAACGCTATCTCCGCGCAGCAAGTCGGTAGAGCAGGCCCGCAAGTCGCTTCAGGAGATGATACCCGTAGCTACATCGCTCGGTGTAAGACTCTGCGTTGAAAATCTTGTAGGCAGTCTTTGCCCGACACCTTCGGAGCTGACTGCAACTATCAACGGCATAGATAATGCCTGGGTTACATACGATATTGGCCACGCCAACTGTGTAGGCGAGGATGTAATTAACTTCCTTGAGAAGATTGGTCCACGATTGGGCACAGTTCATATGCACGACACCATTTTCGGCTCGCGCAAGGATGACCACCGTATGATTGGCGAGGGTAATGTCGATCGTTGGGATGAGGTCTATAACGCAATGCTCAACACCAACGGCTATCGTGGAGTATTCCTCTTTGAGTTGAGCGGTGCCAATACCACCCAACTTATGAACAAGTATAAGGAGATTGTTGAGTCTTATAAAAAGCGTTACGAAGCAAAATAGATATGAAACATTTTTTTTCACTCTTACTATCATTGACTATGATTTGTTGTGGCACCGAGAAAGAGCCTGCTGGTCCAAATTGGGATAATATTCCGGAAGATAAACCTCAAACTGAGGGCAAAACCCTTATTGAGCCAACTACTGCTATTGCACCCGAGGGCGAAGATTACTCCAACTTGCAGTACCAACCGGGTATGCAGATAAATGTCAACGACGCAACCTTCACACAGCGCCTTAATGAGGTGGCAGCCGCAGGTTTTAAGTATGTCGAACTTAAGATTAAGTACAGCTATGGGCTGCACAATATGTCCGACACACAAGTAAATACCACCTTCGCCGCTATGCAGAAGCAGATGGAACAAAAGGGGATTACCGTATGGTCTATCCACCTGCCTTATGAGGATAAGAATTGGACAAGCATCAGCGCTGCCGAGTCTATCCGCAAGCAGTCGGTTGAGTATATTTTGCGCGCACTAAGACTCTGCGCCACAAACTTTCCTACCTGCAAAAACTATGTTCTACACGCCAGCAAGAGCGTCAACCCAAGTGCTACAGCAATTTCTCAGGCACATAAATCATTAGAGGAGATGGATGTTGTTGCAAAGCAGCTTGGAGTGCGCTTCTGCGTGGAAAACCTTGTTGGAAGTTTCTGCTACACCATAGACGACCATAAGGCTGTAATAGAGCCATTTGATAATGTGTTCGCCACCTTCGACATCGGCCACGCTAACTGTAAGGCATACGATGTGGTTGACTACCTCACTAAGCTCGGCACCAAACTCGGTACAGTCCATATACACGACACAATCTACGGCTCGGGCGATGACAGCCATAAGCTCGTGGGCGAAGGTGACCTTGCGACAAAAAATAGAGCGTGGGGCGAGGTTTATAAAACTATGCTCGCCACCAACCGCTATCGCGGCGTGTTTATGTTCGAGCCAAAGGATGACCAATCGGCCGCAGAAGTTATGCGCCGCTTCCACAACATCGTCTTAACCTCATACAACAGTTTAGATAAATAGCACTATGAAACAGCGAGTACTTTTTGTCTGCCTCGGAAATATATGTCGTTCGCCGGCAGCGAATGGAATATTGGAGCAGATGGTCGAGCAGCAGGGGCTACAAGAGAAGATTGAGGTTGACTCGGCCGGAACATATTCGGGTCACAGGGGCGAGTTGCCAGACCCGCGTATGCGTCGCGCAGCTTTGGAGCGCGGCTATAACCTCACACATCGCGCACGCACCGTTTGCGAGGATGACTTCTACCAATTCGATATGATTATCGTGATGGACGACAGCAACTACGAGCGCGTAAGCCGTCTTGCACCTGAGCGTAAATATTTAGACAAGTTGCATCGTATGGTTGAGTTTGTTGAGGGATACGATGATTACAGCTATATCCCCGATCCATATTACGAGGGAACACAAGGGTTTTATCTTGTGCTAAATATGTTAGAGAGCGGTTGTAAAAACCTTCTTGAGACTCTCAAAACAAAAATCGACAGCTAATGACTGTCGATTTTTTTATTTAGTAATTCGCTTTACCGCCACAAAGGAAAGCGTATAAAAAGATGAATTACCAGGCTTGCGAAGCATTAAAAAGCGGAGCATACTTAAAGGTATGTGAGCATTTTTAATGCAAGTATAACCGACGCTGCGGAGCGAGAGCAGAGGGTGACGGCACACTATGCCGAGCCGCGAGGAGGAAAAGCCCTCGTAGAGGGGTTAACGCAGTAATTCGCTTTTTATACGCTTTCTACTTGAGTTGGTTCAACGCCTTACGCAAAGCCCCCGCAAACTTCTGCGGCTCAATATTATGCTTTATCTGACCGCCCTTAACGATAGAGATACTGCCTGTCTCCTCAGAGACCACAACCACGACGGCATCGGTTAATTCGCTCATACCTATAGCGGCGCGGTGGCGAGTACCATAATCCTTTGGCACATCCGACTGCGTAACGGGGAGAATACACTTAGCCGCAACGATGCGATTGCCCTCAATAACTACAGCGCCATCGTGCAGAGGTGCATTTTTGAAGAATATATTCTTCAGTAACGACACCGAGATATTGGCATCTACAGCGATACCGTTCTCGATAATAAAGAGCAGGTCGTCCTTTTGGCGGATAACAATCAGCGCACCGGTCTTGGTATTGCTCATATCGAGGCAGGCGGAGACTATTGGCGAGGTATTGATATCCTCCTTTTTATGCGACGAGGAGAACATTCGGGCAATAAAGTCGAACTCCTTTTGTCGCATACCTATAAGTTGCAGGAAGCGACGAATTTCGGGTTGGAAGATGATAATCAGGGCGATAACACCCACGCTGATGACTTGCCCCAGGATATTTGAGAGCAACTCCATATTAAGAGCGCGCACCATTACCCACGCAATGCAGATAATGATTATACCGAAGAATATATATGGCGCACTTGTACCCCTTGTGGCGCGATAGATGCCAAACATCAATGTTGCCACAAGGAATATATCGATAAAGTCAATCAGCGTAAAGGGAATAAAGCCCATACCCCAACCGTTTAGAGTTTTTACTTCTCGCTCTTGCTTGCATTCTTATCGGCAGCGTAGAGCTCGTTCACCTTATCCAATACGATAGAGGTAATATCCAAATCGTCAGATGCATCGAGCAGAGCAGTAGCGTTAACGATCATCTTGTAAGCGCCGTCGGCGTTAATCTCGTTAATAGCGCGCTGCATAAGGTCAGCCATACGGTTCTGGAACACCATATTCTCCTCCTCAAGGGCACGAAGCTGCTTCTGAGCATTCTCCTGATAAGCGGCAACACGCTTCTGGATATCCTGCTCCTTACGCTGAGCCTCGATAGTGGTGATAAGGCCCTTCTGATACTTCTCCTGAAGCTGTACCATCTCGTTCTGGAGCTTCTGCTCCTTCTCTGCAAGACTCTTCTGGGTCTTCTCGTTCTTTGACTGAAGAGCTGTACCCTCAGTCTTGAAAATCTCCGACTCAGCAAAAACTGCGTCAGTACGAACGAACGCAAAGTCTGAAGCAGCAACCTCACTCTTAGCCTTAGCCTCAGCCTCAGTTGCAGATGTTGATTTGTTAGATGCGGTGTTGCAGCTTACAGCAAAAAGAAGAGCTACTGCTGCGAAAAGTACTTTTTTCATATTCTGTTTATATTTAATTAATATTTGCATTCAAACTACAAAAGTAATAATTTTTTGGTTAAATCATCATCGCCGATGATAAAAAATTAACTTTCCGACATCTTATGTACGGCTCTTGTGTCAAGAACATCATTCAAAGCCGACTTAAATGTCATATCGACGCCTGTCGAAAAGGGATTTTTCTTACACACAGTATATATATTTAATCACAAATATAGTGTTTTTCTTGGTTTTCCCACGCTTTTGGACTACATTTGTGATATGATTATCAAGGCAAATTGCAAAATAAACATCGGTTTGGATGTCATCCGCAAGCGCGAAGATGGCTTTCACGAGCTCAACACAGTAATGTTCCCCGTGCGGGGGCTATATGATAGCGTAGAGGTCGCCCTCTCCGACCATCTTATATTCGAGCAGAGCGGCATCGTTGTAGATTGCCCTATCGAGAAGAACCTCTGCGTTAAGGCTCTGAGGGTTATGCAGCAGCGATATGGCGTAGGCGATGTGTCAATCAAGCTGGACAAGCGTGTACCATTTGGTGCAGGTCTTGGTGGTGGCAGCAGCGACGCTACAGCAGTAATTGTCGCCATAAACGCACTCTACAACCTCAACCTTAGCGAGCAGGAACTCATTGATGCAGCCGCAGCAATAGGCAGCGATACAGCCTTTTTTGTGCGCAATACGCCGCAACTATGCAGCGGGCGTGGCGAGATTATGGAGCCAATTGATCTCCCTCTCAGCGGTCTATGGCTTGCCGTAGTAAAACCCGACAATGAGGGTGTTTCAACATCCGAAGCCTATGGTGGCATAAAGCCTTGCGTTCCGCATACAGCACTCCAACAACGACTCCAACTACCTATCGACCAATGGCAGGGCGTTGTGAAGAATGATTTTGAGGATCACATCTTCAAGGCTCACCCTACAATTGCCACACTAAAGCAAAAGCTTATCAATGCGGGTGCAATTTACGCCTCTATGTCTGGTTCAGGCTCGGCGCTATTTGGATTATTTACCGAGCGCCCAAACCTCTGTTTTAATTCACAAATTTTTACACATATAGAAGAGTTATGAAACGACTTTTAGCACTTTCCATTGCAGCAATAGCAACCATTACCGTTGCTGCGCAGAGCCTCAATGTGGGCAGTTACAACATCCGTATGCACTCAAAGGTTGACTACAAGACAGGCAACGGCTGGACCGAGCGACGCGATATAATGTGCGACCTTGTGGCATTTACAGCCTTTGATATATTTGGTGCGCAAGAGGTGTGCCACGACCAACTGCAAGATATGCTCAAGCGCTTGCCTGAGTATGATTATATAGGCGTAGGCCGTGACGATGGCAAAAAGAAGGGCGAGTATAGCCCCGTATTCTATCGTCGTGACCGCTTTGAACTCCTTGATAGCGGCACCTTCTGGCTATCGCAGACTCCTGAGGAGGTATCGTATGGCTGGGATGCGGTCTGTCGCCGCGTATGCAGCTGGGGTTACTTCAAGGACAAGCAGACCAAAAAGAAGTTCTGGTTCTTCAATACCCACATGGACCACAAAGGCAAAACGGCTCGCGTGGAGGGCGCTAAGTTGATAATCGAAAAAATAAAGCAGATGTGTGGCGAAAAGGCGCGTGTTATCCTTACCGGCGACTTTAATGTAGCACAGGGTTCTCCTGCCTACAACACCTTTGCTATGAGCAACTTACTGCAAGATGCATACTCTTTGGCACCGATAAAATTTGCACCCGCAGGCACATTCAACAGCTTCAAGGTAGCCAACCACTCCGACAAGCGCATAGACCATATATTCGTTGCAGGATGCAAAGTTCAACGCTACGGTATTCTTACCCAGCACTACTGGAGCGACGAGAGCGGCGAACAAAGTACACTCAAAGACGCGCCGTCGGAGATATCAGCACACCTTCGCAGTGTAAAACTCCCATCAGACCACTACCCTGTACAGGTGTTCGTGGAGTTTTAGAGTGTCGTATAAGCCCGTTCGGCTATACAACTAACAAAGGGTAGTACTTACGATACTACCCTTTGCTTTTTTTATATGTTAGCGGAAGCAGGGATACCCATTTTCACGCTAAAAGGTCTTGCCAAACTCTACCTATGCCACTTCAACACCAATGCTGTGCGTGCAGTATTATAAATCTTAATATAGTGGTGCAGGTTGCCGTCGGCATCTTTTTCGCTATAAGAGAAGTGTTCTGCGCCTACGATATTGCGACCCTGACCGCCAAATTTAGGGTCATCGGTAGTCAGTTCAACGAGATATTTTCCCGGGCGAGGCACCTCGGTAATATAGTCCGGAATAGAGGCCTCGTGGTGCCAATTGAAGACAAAGAGCAGATTACGATGCGAGAAGACAAGGGTCTTATTATCGTAGTCGGTATTCCACTTCCACGGATATCCATTTTGCAAGACTCTGTTCTTCTTAACAAGGCGAATCATTGCACGGTCAAACTCTGCCAATTGTGAGTAGCGCAAGAAGCCATTGGTTGAGAGCGACCAGAGGCGTTGCGCGTGGGCATAGCTCCAATTATTACCCTCGCGAGGGAAGTCTATCCACTCAGGGTGACCAAACTCGTTACCCATAAAATTAAGGTACGCATCGCCACCTGTAGCGATGGTCATAAGGCGTATCATCTTATGCAGAGCCATACCGCGATCAACAACAAGGCTCTCAGAGGCGCGGTTCATAGCAAAGTACATCTCCTTATCCATAAGACGGAAGGCTATGGTTTTATCACCCACAAGGGCCTGGTCGTGCGACTCGGCATAGGCTACGGTCTTGACTCCGGGCAGGCGGGTAGTCATCACGCTCCACATCTCGTCCAGGTTCCAATCCTGGTCGGGAATATCTTTGAGCAGCTTAATCCAAAAGTCGGGTATTGCCATACCCAAGCGGTAGTCGAAGCCTATACCGCCATCCTCAATAGGGTTGCACATTCCCGGCATACCGCTCACATCCTCTGCAATAGTAACAGCAGCCGGGTTGATGCTGTGTATCAATTTATTTGCGAGGGCAAGATAGACCAACGCATCAGTGTTGACACCCTCATCAAAGAACTTCTCGCGACAATCAAAGTCGGTATAGCCGTGATGGTGGTAAATCATTGAAGTTACACCGTCAAAGCGGTAGCCGTCAAAGTGGAACACATCCATCCAATACTTGACATTGGAGAGCAAAAAGTGCTCAACCTCGCGCTTACCATAATCGAAGGTCTTTGAGTCCCAATATTGCTGATAACCCGCATCACCCTCCTTAGAGTAGAGGTGTTGTGAGCCATCAAGTTCATTGATGCCCTCATTTAGATTTTTGACATAGTGGGCGTGGACAATATCCATAATCACGGCAATACCCATAGAGTGAGCCTTGCGGATGAGAGACTTTAACTGCTCAGGAGTGCCAAAACGCGACGAAGGAGCAAAGAAATTGGAGACATGATAGCCAAAAGAGCCATAATAAGGATGCTCGGCAATAGCCATAACCTGAATAGCATTATAGCCTGCGCGACGCACCTTTGGCAGTATTTTCTGCTCAAACTCGGCATAAGTACCTACGCCCTCCTTCTCCTGAGCCATACCGATATGGGTCTCATAGATTAGCAACGGTGAGCATTTAGCGACCGAAAAGTTATCTTCCGACCAATCAAATGGTTGCTCAACCCAGAATTGGGCGGTATAATCTTTGGTCTGCTCGTCCTGCACTACACGGGTTGCGTATGCAGGGATGCGGTCAAGCCAACCATTAGCGCCGTGAATATGGAGTTTATAGAGCGAGCCGTGTGTCAAGCGATAGCTATACATCGCATCGGGCAAAAAGATGCTCCACACACCATTGCTGTCTTTATCCAAGCGCAGCTGTGTACGCTGCCAGCCATTGAAATCTCCAAAGATATATACATCGTAGGCTTCAGGCAGCCACTCTCTAAACCACCAGCCGCTCATAGCCTCATCATACTGCCAACCGAAATATTTATATCCATTAGCGTAATCGACAATAGAGCCACAATTACGCTCTATGCCCTCCAGACGGGACTTATAGGTATTATAGCGGAGGTTTATCTGCTCCTCAACAGGCTCAAGCCACGAGTCCGATTGAACAATTTTCAGACGATTGGTATTCATAAATTTCACTTTTGGCTATTAGCGATTTAATAAAAAGGGAGTATAGCAAATCTTCTCAAATTCTCTATACCCCCATATTATTCATATAAGATTAGAACACGGAGGGCATAACACCTCCTTATATAATCAAATTACTCGTACTTAACAACTACCGAGCGGAAGCCCTTGCTATTCTTGACAGAGAACATAACATAGATCTTGCTGCCAACAACTTTAATACCGGCGATATCGGCATAACCTGCAGGGGTAATTCCGAGTGACTCAAGAAGATACTGGTCAAAGACGCACTGAATACGGCTCTTTGGCATCACTACACGACCTGCGTGGTCAAAAACAGTGATAAAGGCAACGCTTGGGCCGTTCTTCATACTACCCTTATTATGCTTACCCTCAACGAAATATACATAATCCTTATCAACATCCCACGCACGGAAGGTGTAGAAGTTTGGATCCTTTGCAGGATTGCCATTCTCGCTATCAGGCTTTGGAATAGTAAATGAGCTCAGAGTCTCAGCAGTAGTCATATCCTTACCCTTGATAGTACGAACAACGGTCTGCTCAGCCTCACCTACCATCTCTCCCTTATACTGGGTTTTGAATTTAATATCTGTATCAGGCATTGCGCGAGCCTCGCTCAAGCTATAGAGGTTAACGGTAACAGCACCGGCCTTTTGGGTAACAATACCGAGGATATCAGCCTCAACATTTACTGCTGGATAGCAGTAGCGCTCGCCACCCATATAGTAGTTCTCGCCCGCAAAGCCGTCGTTAATCTCGCCATTAGCCTCAAATGGGAAACGCGAAACGGTACGAGTACGCGAGTAGCTACCCTTCCACTTTGTACCATTGCTACCAATCCACATATAATCCTTACCATCCTCGCCGTGCTCAACAGCCAAGCTATTAGCATTACCGAAGTAACGGAGGGTCATAGTCTCGCGCTTACCATCCTTGCGACGAACGATATAATTCTCGTGAACCTTAGTCAAGCCCGGCTCGTTCTTACCAAAGCTACCAGGCTGAGAGAACCACATTGTTGACTCATCGGCTGAAATAGCAAAGCCCTGAGTTGCACGGTGACCGGTCTTGAGGGCTACACCCTTAGTGAGGAACTGCGACTCCTTGGTCATCTTAGTCATCTTTTGAACAGTAAGCAGGCGCGGATCGGTAATCTTCTCCTTCTTCGCCTTCTCTTTCTTTGCCTTCTGAGCATAAACCGGCGTCTGTGCAGACAAAACTACAACTGCAGTAAGAACAACGACTGCAACGCTCTTAAAAAATTGGTATTTCATAATTAAGTTAGTTTGGTTATTATTCAATAATTACACAAATTTACGCTATTTTTTCTCAACTTGCAACTTTTCTTTCAAAAACTCGCCCGTAACACTATTAGGATTGTTGACAATATCGCTCAAAGTACCCTGAGCAACTATACGGCCACCGCCCTCGCCACCATCGGGGCCGATGTCGATAATATGGTCAGCAACCTTAATAACATCGAGGTTATGCTCGATAACAACCACAGTATTTCCCTTATCGGCAAGCAGAGCAAGCACCTTAAGCAGTTGGCGCACATCCTCAAAATGAAGACCCGTTGTTGGCTCATCGAGGATGTAGAGCGTGCGACCCGTGTCGCGCTTGGACAACTCCGAAGAGAGTTTGATACGCTGGCTCTCACCACCTGAAAGCGTAGTACAAGGCTGACCCAAAGTAAGATAACCCAAGCCAACATCCTGAATGGCCTTAAGTTTAGTGTATATATTAGGTATGGCTGCAAAAAACTCAACAGCCACATTGACCGTCATATTGAGTACATCGTTGATACTCTTACCCTTATATCTTACCTCAAGTGTTTGCTGGTTATATCGGTTACCACCACAAGCCTTACACTTGACATAGACATCGGGAAGGAAGTTCATCTCTATAGTCTGCACACCTGCACCCTTACACTCCTCACATCGACCGCCTCGCACATTGAACGAGAAACGGCCCGCCTTGAAACCTCGTGCCTGTGCGTCAGGGGTAAGTTCAAAAAGGCGACGAATATCGCTAAAGACATTTGAGTATGTTGCAGGATTGCTTCGAGGCGAGCGACCTATAGGCGACTGGTCAACAACAACGAGCTTGTCAATATTCTCCAGACCCTCGATAGTATCATACTCCAATGGTCGTGTAAGCGAGCGATAGAGGTGCTGCGAGATGATAGGCACAAGGGTTTGGTTGATAAGCGAACTCTTACCCGAGCCACTAACACCCGTCACGCATATAAATTTACCCAAAGGCAGAGTTACATCCACACCTTTGAGATTATTTCCACGAGCACCGCGCAAAACAAGACTCTCGCCACTACCCTGACGGAGCGTCTGCGGTATCTCTATGCTTCGTCTGCCCGAGAGGTAGTCTGCCGTAATGCTATCCGAGTTCAAAATATCCTCAAAACTTCCCGCAGCGACGATATGACCACCGCGTCGTCCCGCCTTTGGACCTACATCGACAATAAAGTCTGCCGAGCGCATCATATCCTCATCGTGCTCGACAACAATAACCGAATTGCCCGCATCGCGTAGCGCTTTGAGGGTCTTTATAAGGCGATTATTGTCGCGCTGGTGCAATCCGATACTCGGCTCATCGAGGATATAGAGCACATTGACCAATTTAGAGCCAATCTGCGTAGCCAATCGTATGCGTTGACTCTCGCCACCCGAAAGTGTACGCGAGGCTCGCGATAAGGAGAGATAACCCAAACCTACATCGACCAAAAAACGAAGGCGCTCGCGTATCTCCTTGACTATCTCGGCAGCAATCTTTTTCTGCTTATCGTCGAAACAATTATCTATACCCTCCATCCACTCACTGAGCGCAAGAACGGACATAGCGTTCAACTCGGCTATATTTTTATCGCCAATCTTGAACTGCAAAGCCTCGCTCTTGAGTCGGCTACCGCCACAGACGGAGCAACGGCGATAGACAACAAACTGCTCACGCCACTTTTCGCCGTGACGCGACTGCTCATCATCCGAAGTGACATTGTTTATATACTCAGCAATGCCCTCCCAGCTACGCATCTGAACACCTCGCTGATAAGAGAAGTCGGCAAGATCAACCTTCAATGGCTCCACATCGCCATAGAGTATAGCGTGCAGACCCTCCTCGGAGATATCACAAAGCGGAGTATCGGTTGTAAAGCCATAGCGGTTGCCTAAAGCTATAAGTGTGGCAAAGTAGATATTATCCTTCTGCTTACCCAAAGGGGCAATACCCCCATCGCGCAACGAGAGGCTCTTATCGGGCATAACCTTAGACATATCAAACACCGCCTCCTCACCCAAGCCGTTACAATGCTTACAAGCACCCTTTGGCGAGTTAAAGGAGAAGGTAAATGGCTCAGGATCCTCAAATGCCACGCCCGTAGTAGGACACATAAGGTGGCGCGAGTAGTAGCGCATACTATCGTCAGTATAGTCGTGCAGCGCCATAGTACCCTTGCCCTGATTCATCGCGTCGGCAATAGAGCGCATCATTCGCTCGCGCATATTCTCGCCTACCACAATACGGTCAATAACGAGCTCTATAGAGTGGGTTTTATAGCGGTCAAGGCGCTCCCCGGGGATAAACTCGCGCACCTGGCCATCAATGCGGGCATAGAGATAGCCTCGCTTAGATAGCGACTCAAACAGCTCACGGTAGTGACCTTTGCGCTCCTTAACCACGGGCGAGAGCAGAGCCACCTTACGGCCTGAATATTGCGCAAGAATAAGGTCACAAATCTGCTCATCGGTATAGTGAACCATCTTCTCACCCGTATTGGGAGAGTAGGCAGTCGAGGCACGAGCATAGAGCAGTCGCAAAAAATCGCCAATCTCGGTAACCGTTCCTACCGTCGAGCGGGGGTTGCGGTTGGTAGTCTTCTGCTCAATAGCAACAACGGGGCTTAGACCCGTAATCTTATCGACATCGGGGCGCTCCATTGAGCCTATAAATTGGCGGGCATAGGTTGAGAAGGTCTCCATATAGCGACGCTGACCCTCGGCATATATGGTATCAAAGGCGAGCGAACTCTTACCACTACCCGAAAGG
>JAFNYE010000161.1 GCA_017383345.1 Alistipes sp.
ACAACCTTTGGCTCCTCCTTCTTAGGCTCTTGAGCTTTAGCTTTTGGCTGTGCCACAACCTTCACATCCTCTACCTTTGCCTCCTCTACCTTAGCCTCCTCGGCAGCCCTCTTTTTTTCAGCGCGTTGAGATTTTTTCTGTTCGCGATGTACCTTTTTGGTCTGCTCGGGGATGCTCTGCTCTACAACCTCCGTTGCGGGCTCGGTTGCAGGCTCTGAGCTTCGTGGCTCAAAGAATAGGGTTATAATACCCGCCCAGACGAGCGATGTGAGTAGTATTGTAAGAACGGTACGCATAACTGTAGATTTTTAGTCCTTATTTACAGCAACGAGGTTACGGTCGCCATATCCGTTATCAATCTTTGAGACATAAGGGAAGAACTTCGACACACCGACCCACTCAAGCGGGAATACTGCCTGCTGACGCGAGTATGGGTGGTTCCACTCTCCTGCAAGTTCGGCTGCTGTGTGTGGAGCGTTGGCTACGATATTGTCAGCCTCGCCACCGATAGCCTCGGCCTCGCGCTTGATAGCGATAAGAGCCTCAATAAAGCGATCCATCTCCTGCTTTGGCTCAGACTCTGTAGGCTCAACCATAAGGGTCTCGTGTACAGGGAATGAGAGGGTAGGGGCGTGGAAGCCGTAGTCCATAAGGCGGTGTGCTACATCGCCACAATCAACGCCATAGTCGCGCTTGAAGTTGGTCAAATCGAGTATCATCTCGTGAGCCACGCGGCCGGTCTCGCCTGAGTAGTATGTGCGGAACTCATCCTTGATAGCCGACGCCATATAGTTGGCATTAACGATAGCCATCTCGGTAGCGGTACGCAGACCCTCCTCGCCGAGCATCTTGATGTAGCCGTAGGTTATAGGGAGCAACATAGCCGAGCCCCAAGGCGATGACGATACGGCAGTAATGCCCTGCTCGCCACCTGTAGCCACTACAGAGTGTGACGGAAGGAATGGGGTAAGGTGTCTTGCGCAGCAGATTGGACCAACGCCCGGGCCACCACCACCGTGAGGCATAGCGAAGGTCTTGTGGAGGTTAAGGTGGCACACATCTGCTCCGATAAAGCCAGGGTTGGTAAGTCCTACCTGTGCGTTCATATTCGCTCCGTCCATATATACCTCGCCACCTGCGTCGTGAACAGCATCGACAATCTCGCGTATGCGGCTCTCAAATACACCGTGGGTTGAAGGGTATGTAACCATCAATGCGCACAGCTCGGCAGAGTACTGCTCAGCCTTCGCCTTGAGGTCGTCAACATCTATATTTCCATTTGCATCGCACGCAACAGTTACAATCTTCATACCCGCCATAGCTGCCGATGCAGGGTTTGTGCCGTGTGCCGAAGCGGGGATAAGAACAACATTACGGTAGCCCTGACCGCGGCTCTGGTGGTATGCACGAATAACCATAAGACCCGCATACTCGCCCGCAGCGCCTGAGTTTGGCTGGAGTGAGCAGGCGTCGAAGCCTGTGATTGTTGCCAAGTCGCGCTCCAACTCCTCAATGAGGGTAAGGTAACCGTCAGCCTGGTCTGCTGGTGCAAATGGGTGTATGTTCTGGAAACCGGCCAATGAGAGTGGCTGCATAATGGCTGCGGCGTTGAGCTTCATTGTGCAGCTTCCCAATGAAATCATAGAGTTTGCCAGCGAGATATCGCGCAACTCAAGGCGCTTGATGTAACGCATCAGGTCGCTCTCTGAACGGTAGCGGTTGAATACAGGCTCCGCCAAGAGAGGGAGTGTGCGACGCAAAGCTGTAGGGATATCCTGAGCCGAAGCAATCATCAACTCGCCCATATCAATGCCTGCGGCGGTGGCGAAGATGCCGATAACGGTCACAATCTCCTCGATAGTTGTAACCTCGTCAAAGGCGATGCGCACGCGATCCTCAGCAGGGTAGTAGAAGTTTATGCCATTCTCCAAAGCCACAGACTCAACCACAGCAGCCTCGGCTACCACCTCGATAGTGTCAAAGAAGTTGTCGCAGACAATCTCAAAGCCCATATTTTGGAGATTTTTAGCCACCGATACGGCTGCGGTGTGGGCAGTAAGAGCGGCGCGGGTAAGACCCTCAGCGCCGTTGTAAACGCAGTGGAAACCTACAATAGAGGCCATAAGGGCTGAGGCTGTGCAGATGTTCGATGTAGCACGCTCGCGCTTGATGTGCTGCTCACGCATCTGGAGTGACATACGCAGAGCCTTATTGCCCAAGCGGTCAACCGAAACGCCGATAATTCGGCCAGGCATATTACGCTTGAACGCCTCGCGGGTGGCCATATAACCTGCCGAAGGGCCACCAAAGCCCATAGGGCAACCAAGTCGCTGGGTTGTACCTACCACAATGTCGGCACCCCACTCCGATGGAGGGGTGAGCAGCGCGAGAGAGAGCAGGTCGGCATCGGCAGCAACAAGGGCGCCCGCCTGGTGTGCAGCAGCTACAAAGGCGGCATAGTCGCGCACCTCACCATTGGCAGCAGGGTACTGCACAATAGTGCCAAACTCCTTGCCTGAGAAGGTGTAGTCGGCAAAGTCATCTACGATAAGCTCAATGCCAAACGGCTCAGAGCGGGTAAGAAGCACATCGAGAGTCTGCGGGAAGATGTTCTGATCGACAAAAATCTGGTTGCGACCCTGCTTTACCGCCTCGCGAGAGCGCAGAGCATACATCATCAGCATAGCCTCGGCTGCAGCTGTACCCTGATCGAGCAACGAACAGTTGGCGATCTCCATACCTGTGAGCGAGCAGATAGCGGTCTGGTAGTTGAGCAGAGCCTCAAGGCGACCTTGCGAAATCTCAGCCTGATATGGGGTGTAAGAGGTGTACCACGCAGGGTTCTCAAAGACATTGCGCATAATGGCTGCGCTTACGGCGTTAGGGTAGTAACCCATACCGATAAATGAGCGGTACTGCTCGTTGCGGTCTGCAAGCTCTGCAATGTGTTGTGCAAACTCGTGCTCGCTCATACCTTCAGCAAGCTCCAATGGCTGCTCAAGGCGGATGTTTTGAGGAATAACCTGACTGATAAGCTCCTCGACTGACTCCACGCCGATAACTTTGAGCATCTGACCGAGCTGCTCTGAGTCGGTAGTGCCGATATGTCTTGATACAAACTTGTCGAACATAACTTGTTAGTTTTTGTTAAGTTTTAGTTTAATAATTTATTATTAGCAACAAAGATAATAAAATTTTACATATCTTTGTGTAAAATCAACCCGCTATGAAACGATTTTTTTCACTTTGTATTGCCCTCTTGTCGGCTTGTGTCGCTTTTGCTCAGGCTGAGAAGAGCATCATCATAGACGCCTCAAAGTTCCGCCCCGTGCAGACCGACGCACTCACGGGCGTGAATATTGACCCGATAGGTGTGGACTACTCCAAGCGCCCTTGCGCCCGCTTGAAGATTAAAATCAACCGTATGACCGTCGAGGAGATTAACGGCATAGAGGTCAAGGTGGCCACAAATAACGCCGTTATGAAGTGCCAGACGGCTCAGTACGACACGGGTCTGATTGTCGAGATGACGGCCAAGCCGGACACTCGCTTCTACTTCCACCACAACGAATTTGGCGACTCCAACGAGGTCTGCCTCAACCTTGAACCAAACAAAGAGTACTACCTTGAGGCCTACCTTAATCAACTTTACTCTATTGTCGTTAACAGCAATGTTGCCGAGGCTGATGTCTATATTGACAATCTATTTAAGGGTCGTACGGATAGCTCCAACAGCTTGATTATTAAGGATATGCTTGTTGGTGAACATACACTCAAGGTTGTCTATGGCGGCATAAGCAACGAGCAGAAGATAGTTGTCAATAGTGGCTCTATATCGTTCCGTCAAAATGTCAATACCGCCGC
>JAFNYE010000162.1 GCA_017383345.1 Alistipes sp.
CAAAGAGTCGGCAATAGCTGTACCAACAGTGAGCATAGCGCCTTGTTTAGGATTGTGAAGCAGTTTCACCCTCTTTGGAAGGGCATAGAAAGAGACTGCGTTCGAGGTGCCCGTAGCGGTAGTATGGCTCAGCAAGTTGTAGCCCTCCTTTTTCACCTTTACCACCTCTTGCTCAGCGCCGAGATTTTCGCCTACAAGGCGCTGCTTAACCTTCTTACCAACTACGCCATAGGCCGGATAACGGCCCGTAACAAATGGTATTACGCCAATCTGAATACGATAGTTAAAATCCTCACGACCACGATAGATTGCATCGTGTATCATCAGCGTATAGTCGCCATCCTTAGGCAGAGTGGTCATTATCACAGGATCGACATTGTGGTAATAGTCGTCGCAATATGCCACCTCACGACCGCGCGAATTGACAATCTTTATAACCGGCTGAAACCAACCCGGAACAGCATCGGCAATATAAGGAACAAGCTGACGAGCCTTTACTGAAGCTACAATTCTATCGCCCTGCTTACCCGAGAACTTAAAGTAGTCAATACCACCAGGAGTAACTTGTCCACACAACACCGCAGGGAGGGACTGTACAACATTAGGCTTACGCAGAGTTGTCTTTCCGACATCAATAACATCGGGATAAGAGGCCACCTCAAACGGAAGCATATTTGATACACCCTGAGGACCTTGCAGGCGCAGCTCATACATGCCGCAAGGTACATTTGGGGCAATAGTTATTCTTATTTTGACCTTATCGGCAAGTTGCGGACTGCTCTGGTCGTTCAATCTTTTGCGCTTCTTCTTTGCTGCCGCAGGCTCAACAAATGGCACTAACTCACCCGTTATTCCGGGATGATTAAACAGCACCTTCACAGCCTTATTGATATTAAGACCACCGGCCATAATCTCTACGGTAGTACCCACCTGACCACCCGCAGGAAACAGGTAACCCGTTGTCATTTTCTGCGCCGAGAGCGAATAGGTCATCAGCGTTGCCAAAATGGCTAACAGTATATTTTTACTTTTCATAATCAGCCTTTTTAATATCTATAATCTCATAGAGCAGTCCATTGCTCTGCTTTGGATTGAGTAGCGAAGGAAGTATTGGCAGTTCGCCCATTGACACATGAGGCAGCGTTCCATAAGGATCAATACCCATAAGCATATAGACCGTACCAATCAAATCGCAAGGATATACAGGTCGCTCTACAACCTTCTCGCCTGTCTTACTTGTCTTGCCAAGCACCTTGCCACCTACAAAACCGCCACCTGCTACCAGATAGCTGAACGCCGCACCAAAGTGACCACGGCCTCCATTCCACGGAGCCTCCCACATAACCTTCGGAGTACGACCAAACTCTCCACCGCAAAGAATAATAGTACTATCAAGTAAGCCTCGGGCATCCAAATCGGCTATCAAAGCGGATAGTGCCTTATCAAGACCCGGCAACATATTATTCATATACTGGAAGTGCTTTTTATGAGTATCCCAACCCGTTGTACGGACATTGACAAAAGGGACACCCGCCTCGACCAGTCGTCGCGCGGTAAGACACGATTGACCAAGTCGTGTCATTCCATATCGCTGGCGCACAGAGTCCGGCTCATTGGCAAGATTGAAAACCTCACGACTTGCACCCCAGATAAACTCCATATTAATGGCTCTCAGCGAGTCAATCTCCTGCTTATCCATAGGCAGAGTCTCAAATTGCTCAAGTAGAGCCATACGACGGTTTAATGCATCTCTATCGACAAATTTGTTGACAATACCCTCAACCTCATACTCAGGCTTCTCAGGACGACCGCCCGTATCGAATGACTTATATTCATTACCCAAAAAGCCACCCTCATTAAAACGGCTGTTTGCACTCGTAACCGAGATATAGCAAGGCAGAATACCTTTATAGCTATCGCGCTTCATATAGGATATTACCGCGCCATACGACGGATAGACCACAGCTCCACCCGTAGCATCGCCCGTAATCATTGCGTAGTGTCCCGTTTCGTGGGCATTACTGCCGTGGGTCATACTTCTAATGAGCGAATACTTGTCTGCCATAGTTGCAAGAAGGGGCAGCTTTTCACCAATCTCTATACCCTCAACATTGGTCTTGGCAACACCCTTATAGTTGCCATAATAATCTCGCGAAGTATTGGGCTTTGGGTCAAATGTTTCGGTCTGCGACGGGCCACCATCAAGATAGACCAAAATAACAGACTTTGCACGCTGAGCCGAGACTGAAAGGCTAAAAGCGAGCAGTAAAACTAAAGTCAGATATATCTTTCTCATAATAGTAGCTATTAGTGATTGTAGAGGAACTCGTTGCTATTAATCTGCATCCAAACCATATCCAGAGCCAAATCTCTCAACGACAAACCATTCTTTTCCATATACTCTTTATAATTGCTCTTCTCGCGAGCGGTAGCCCTGCGCGACAACACTCGAAGCGTAATTGCATCGGCAAGTTGCTCAACGGTCAAATTTTGCTCACAAATCTTCTTTATAGCACCACTGCGGCGTATGCGCTGCTCAAGAACGGATGAGTTCATAAGATAGAGTAACTGACGCGATGTTATGGCATTATTACGCTGACCCTCCAACGACACATCGCGCGACACCTTACCAAAGAGTTCCAACTCGGTAGATGAGACAGTAGCATCGCCCAAATGAGTTGCCCTTGTGCGTGGCGGATAGAAAGTAAATGGCTCAGGCACACGGCTGCTATATGTGTTCCAAATGCCAGTAACCGACGCCAACGCGTCAACAATAACCTCAGCCGGCAGGCGTTGCGGCTCATAGAAGCCTGCTGGTGCAGCCTCCGAGCCAAACTCTTTGGACAGAAGTATTCGCTTCATCAACTTGCGCATATCGAAGTTGTTCTTGATAAAGTAGTCGGTCAGTCGCGCAAGCAACTGAGGGTCAGAGGGTTTATTATCGGCACGCCAATCGTCCGGTTCGTGAACAATACCGCGACCAAAGACCCAATACCACATTCGGTTTACCATAACCTCTGCAAAACGGCGATTATTTGGCGATGTAAGCCAAGCAACATACTCCTCGCGCCAATCGCCATCCTGCTTTGGAAACAGTTGCGTTCCATCTTGCAGGATAATACGCATTGCAGGTATCTTTTTGTGGTAGTCAAGATAGATAATCTCCTCCTTCCACTCTTTGGTCGATTTGAACTGCACCTGCGAGAAGCAATAGAAACCATTATCGGTGCAATATCTATTACCCAAGAAGAGCAAGTTGATATTTTGATAAAAATTCTCCGGAGTGCGCTGCTGAAAGGCTCGATAGAAATTGACCGCAGGCGAGCGGAAGTTACTACCCTCGCAGAGCAACAGATTGCGCACCATCTGGTCGTAAGGCACATTATTCATCAACTGCTCATATATCCAGCGATTATACGCCTGAACGCCATTAGGCCAAAGGTTGCTCGGAAACTCCGACTTGATACGCAGAATATCGCCCCAACGCATTTGCATATATTTGAAACCCAACTCGCTGTTTAGCAGGCGAGAAACAAGTCGTTCGCGCTTCTTGGGATTTTCATCATCAAGAAAAGAAGCGCTGGCTTGAGCTGACGGCAACGAGCCTGTAACGGTAAGATATGCTCGGCGCAAAAAGACCTCGTCAGAGCATTGAGAGGATGCTCCCCTACCAGCCACTGCAAACGAAAGACAAACTATTAACAATAGAATTTTTCTCATAAAATCACGATATTAAAATTCCCTCAATTTCGACTAAAAGTTCACTTCGGCACACATCGGCAACGCTATAGGTTACAGCCACCTGTGGATAGGCTTTAGAGACCTCAGCCCTAACGCTCTCAAAATCCTCAGCGTGCTTTACAAAGATATGAAGTTTGGCATATTTCAAATCATACGCCTTGCAACCACTACGGAGCAAGTTTTGCTTTGAAACAAGGCACTCAATATTCTCAATAGTCCGGATAGTCTGCTCCCCAACCGAACAAGCATCTACGCTCTGCTCACCACGAATTGCAGCCGTACCCGAAACAAAGCAACACACACCCTGCGCAGTCTCAATCAACTTTGCGCGTTCAAATTTAGGTGTGCTTTTTACTGCATTGGCAGCGTTGTCAATAAGCACATCCTTCGAGTAGATATGGGCAGCAACCTGCAAAGGGTTGTCAATTGGATAGACAGCTTTGCGATGGTTGTTCTTGAATGCTATACAACCAACAACAACCCCCTCAAACGATGCACCAATACCTGTGGCTGCAGGGTAACCATTACTCCAAACGCCCTTATTGTAGTAGATAGTGCGGGCGTCGTTAAACTCCTGATAATTCTGCTTTCCGTGGCGATAGTTGACAATATTGCCTATATAATTCCATTGACGCACTATGCCATCAACCAAATAATCATATTTAGCCAAAATTTTCTCTAATTTCTCAAATATCTCACGACTCTGCTCCGCTACACTCGCGCCAAAATCGGAGCTGACAATACCCTCAACAAAAATCATCTGCTCCTCGCCACTACCAAGAAGGCCGTAACACACGCCCTCAAATTGCTCAATCCGAACTTCAGCCGCCCCGTCGAGAGTATAAATATCAAGAGCAAACCCACCCTGAGGCAAAAGCGGTTGGGGAACAAGAGTTACAGGCACACGCTTTCCTACAGCCTCACATATAGCTTTTGCTATATAATCGAGCATTTGGTGATACTCCATAGAGCTATCTGTGCCATAAACTACCACGCCACAAATAGCATTAGCAGGCACACACTCTACCGCTCTAACAATATCGGCAGCAAGCGTTTGGCCAAAAGGAATAGTCGCGGAGCAAATCTTAAAACTCATAAAAAATTCTCTCTGTTTTTATATAGTAGGATAAAGATACAAAGAAAAAGTTAAATCGCAAACAAAATTTATATTTTTCAACCCAACATACGGCATAAAAAAACACTGCACCAAACCCCAAATAATGAACTGATAAAATCCCTTTGCATCAATAATCTTTAGCCATATTTGACCATTTTTCTCTAACAAGCAATATCTCATTAAAGGCACATCCTGCCAAATTGCTAAATAGATTATTTTATTCCTCAAAAAACGACATATACTTTTCTCTTAAAAAATTTGCCTAAAAGGACAAAATTCACTACCTTTGCAAAGATAGGGGGGGGGTATTTCCACACTTTTACCTAAATAACTAACATTCAGTTATTTACAACCAATTACAACTCCCACCCACAAACTTTTACAACTAAAGATAATGAAGAGACTCGCTCTTTTACTTGCTATTCTGATTTGTGGAATAGCTACAAGTAGCGCACAAAAGGTTGCTATCAAGACCAATGCGCTCTACGATGCGACAGCAACTATCAACTTAGGTGCCGAGTTTGGTTTGCACCCTCGTTGGACACTTGACATATCGGGCAATTTCAACTCTTGGAGTAAAAACAAGGGGGGGGGAAAGTGGAAGCATTGGCTTGCCCAGCCTGAGGCCCGATATTGGTTCTGTGACCGCTTTGCTGGCCACTTTATCGGTGCGCATCTATTGGTCGGAGCCTTTAATTTCGGCAGCATCAAAAACAACATCAGCTTTTTAGGTACCGACCTGTCTCAACTCTCAAATTATCGTTATCAAGGTTATGGCTATGGCGCAGGTTTGTGCTATGGCTATGCTTTTTTATTGGGCAAACATTGGAACCTGGAGCTTGAGCTTGGTGTAGGCTACATCTTGGCCGACTACGACAAGTTTGAGTGTGACAATTGCGGTCGCAACATCGGTGGCGGTCGCCACCACTACTTCGGCCCGACAAAGGCTGCTATCAACATCGTTTATCTCTTTTAACCATCCCAAATATGAGAAAAGTTTTTGCTATCATAGTTATGGCTGCGGCAACGCTTGTGTGCGCGCGTGCGAAGAGCGTTGACGGAGTGACTATCGAGCGATACAAAATGGAGCGTAGCGGCGACAGCCTACGCATAGATATCCGCCTCAACACCGCCGAGCTCAACATCAAGAGCCGCCAGGTGGCTGTCATCACCCCCGCTATTGTCAAGAACAACGAGCGCGTAGAGTTGCGCTCTTGCGGCATCTACAGCCGCATGCGCGACATATACTACACCCGCAACGAGCATCTTGCACCGACAAAAGAGTCGGATATGCGCTACCGCAAGCGTCGCGTGCCTGAGTTCATTGACTACTCCCTCAACCTGCCTTATACCGACTGGATGGATCACAGTTCGCTTGTTCTATGCCACAAGGGTTACGGTTGTTGCGGTGCTGAGCTCTGGAACGAGGCCGACACTTTGGTGGAGCAGTTCCCTCGCGACATCTACACCCCTCAGATGCTATACCTCCGACCAAAGGTAGAGGTTGTCAAGACCCGCGCGCTTAAAGGCACGGCCTATATCGACTTCCCAGTCAGCCGTATGGAGATATACCCTACTTACCACAACAACGCCTACGAGCTAAACAAGATTATCGGCACAATTGACTCTGTCAAGAACGACAAAGATATCACAATCAAGCACCTTGCCATCAAGGGTTTTGCTTCGCCTGAGAGCCCTTACACCAACAATGCCCGCCTTGCACGCGGCCGTACCGAGTCGCTCAAGCAGTATGTTGAGCAGATGTACCACTTTGGCGAGGGTTTCATCGAGACCTCTTTCGAGCCTGAGAACTGGGCGGGTCTTGAGGCCTATGTCGCTCAGTCAAACCTTGAGCATAAAGCCGAGATTTTGGCTGCGATACGCTCTAAGCGCGAGCCCGACAACAAAGAGTGGTTTATCAAGAAAAATTGGCCTAAAGATTACCGTTTCCTTCTGGAGAACTGCTACCCTATGCTGCGCCGTTCGGACTATCGCATAGAGTACGAAATCCGCAACTACACCACTCCTGCCGAGATTGAGAAGGTAATCTTTACAGCACCTCAAAAACTCTCGCTTGAGGAGTTTTATATCTTGGCAGAGAGCTACGAGCCAGGTAGCGACCTGTTCAACGAGGTGTGGGAGATTGCTATCCGTATGTACCCTAACGACGGCATAGCTAACCTCAACGCTGCCAACACAGCAATACTCAAGGGCGACTTTGAGCGTGCCGAGAGCTACCTTGAGCGCGCAAGCGACTGCGCAGAGGCCGTTTACGCGCGCGGTGTGCTTGAGGCTATGCGCGAGAACTACAACGCTGCACGACCTCTGCTTGAGAAGGCTGAAAAGATGGGTATTACAAAGGCGCGCGAGGTTATTGAGAATATGGGCAACCGTTGGGTTGTGACGAGTGACGACAAAAATTCAAAACAATAAATCATAAAAAAAATCAAACAAACAAATCAACTAATTTATTAACAATCAAAAACTTAAACACTATGAAAAAGTTTTTAGTTTCAGCTATGGCAGTACTCGCATTGGCTGCATGTAGCAAATTCAATGAGAACGGCAATTCAGCTGTTCAGAATGGTGAGTTGGAGCAGTCTTATGTGGCTATCACCTTGGCAGCTGACGACATGACCCGTGCCGCTGATGGCGTTTACGAGGAGGGTCTTGCGGCAGAGCGCGAAGTAAAGTCTGCTTATGTATTCTTCTTCAAGGATGGCGCAGCTTTTCATGTAGCATTTGATGGCACTACTTCTACTAATGGAGGTCCTAACA
>JAFNYE010000163.1 GCA_017383345.1 Alistipes sp.
ATTATGCTTATTCATAAAAACTCTTTCATCTGTAATGTAGCGATAAAAAGTTTTTGCTGATGCTTCATCTTTTGTATATCCATCATATTCTGTGTAATAGTCGTCTGTGTATACAATTAAATTATTTCTCGGTGCTCGTTTCTCCCGACGGAAAGTACGAATATGAGGCAGCTCACGGAACGGTTACAAGACACTATTACCGTTACCTTAAGGGAGAGGATACCTCTACAAACCCCATGGCAACTATCTATGCCTGGTCGGGCGCACTTCGCAAGAGAGGTGAACTTGACGGACTTTCAGAGCTCGTCGACTTTGCCGACAAACTTGAGGCGGCGTGCATCGCAACTCTTAACGACGGCATTATGACCAAGGATCTGGTCGGCCTTAATATTCATAGTAATCAAAAAGTGTGTTAATATCACCTGAGCAAACTCCTGCAGACTGTGTTTGACCTTCACATCACAACTACCACTTGGTACAGCCAAGTATCTTGGTGCCATATATAACCATAAGCCACACAAGTACCTCAAATGAGCGACACCAAAGACTTTTATCACGCAAAAACACTTGGCAAAACAAAATTAAAAAAAACTTTTCAAAAAAAATACATTTTTACCACTTTTTTATTAATACCAACCTAAATTAATAAAGGACTGCACTTTCGCACAGCCCTTTATTAATTTTATGGAAAGCCGCAATTTTTGCGCGCTTTTTGCTTCAAAATTACTCTAAGCCCTTAAGCTTCTTATAGACAGCATTGTACTTGTTGTACTTGTCCATAACACCCTCCTCGTCGCGGAGAAGGAAGCATACCTCCTTAAGGATCTGAGCGCAGTCAACATTGTCTGGCTTAAGCTCGTGAGCCTTCTCAAGGTAAGGGATAGACTGCATATAAACTGAGCGAACCTGCTTGCGAGCAGCGTTGTACTCCTCAGTGCTTGTAAATGTGTCAAGCTTAGTATTGAAGATACGGTTCTCGTGCTCAGCCTTCTCAACATAGAAGTAACCAATGTAGAAGTTGGTATCGTAATCGTTTGGCTTAAGCTCATTAATCTTCAAGAATGACTTAATGCACTCGTCATAGTTCTTAAGTTTGTAGAACACACGACCACGACCAAACCACAAGTCTGGGTTATCAGGAGTCTCAGCGAGGAACTTGTCAATCATATTTACAAGCTCTGCTGGATCACCAATACCATCCTCAGCAGTATAAAGCGACATCAAACCGTCAAGGATACGCTCGTTCTTAGGGAACTTCTCAATACCCTCAAGCAAGATGTTCTTTGCCTTAACAAGGTTCTCCTTGTTATCCTCGCGCTGACCATAGTAGCAGTGGAAGAGGTAATAGTAGAGGTTACCTGTCTCGTCAACATAACCGAGCTCGCGAGCCTTGTTGAGATAGTTCTCGCCATCGATAAAGTACTGCTTTGTCTCAGCACCGAGGAACGCAGCCATCTGACCGGCAAAGAAGTAGTACTTAGGATCTACCTGTGAGTAGAGCTTGCTCTCCTGAAGAGTTGCAGCCTTAACGAATGCGTCGATAGCAATCTTATAATCAGGGATGTAAGTGCTTACCTCACCGAGCTGTGAGTAGTAGTTGATAGCCGAATCAAGGAGAGGCTTAACCTTTGGCTCAGTCTTAGGGTCAAGCTCCAAAGCCTTAGCAGCAGCCTCAGAGATAACCTCAAAGATGTTCTCCTTAATCTCACGCTCCTGTGTCCAAGCAGCTACGCGATTGTTTGCATCAATATAAACCTTAACCCACGGATAGCTCCAAATCTGGCGATTCTGAGCATCAGCAGAGGTCTCATCAGGCTCACCCATAGTGTAACGAAGGAAAGTTACATCGAGTGAAGTAGAGAGCGCCTTAGTTGGCTCCATCAAAGCATCGAGATAAACCTTTGTACGATTTACCCACACAGCAGCCTTAGCAGCCTTCTTTGCATCTGCTACCTCAGCATCGCTCTTAGCAAGCTTTGCCAAAACTGCCTCTTCATTAACTTTCTGTGCAGTAGCGGTAGGCACAACCATTGCCATAACTGCCGCTACCATCAAGATAAACTTTTTCATAGTATTAAAAATTGGTATTAATTATTAGTTTCTGTCTCAACAACTTCTGTCTGTGGCTGCTCAGCAACCAACTCATCTGCAACAACAATCTCATCGACATCGTCAGCCTTAGGTACAGCCATAACCGATGCAATTGTATCGCCTTCACGCAAGTTGATAATCTTCACGCCCTGCGTAGCACGACCCGCAAGACGAATCTGGTCAACAGAGGTGCGAATAGTGATACCCGAGCGGTTGATAATCATAAGGTCATTCTGGTCGGTAACTGCCTGAATTGAGATAAGGCTACCTGTCTTCTCAGTAATATTGATAGTCTTAACACCCTTACCACCACGGTTAGTTACACGATACTCCTCCAAGTCGGTACGCTTACCAAAACCGTTCTCAGAAAGAACGAGTACATCCTGATTTGAGTCCGGCTCGATACAAATCATACCTACAGCCTCATTACCCTCCTCAAGAGCGATACCGCGAACACCCATACTTGTACGACCTACAGCACGAACAATCTCCTCGTTAAAGCGAATAGCCTTACCCTCGCGTGAAGCGATAAGCACCTCTGCCTTGCCACTTGTGAGCTTAGCGTCGATAAGTTGGTCGCCCTCACGAATAACGATTGCATTGACACCTGTAGTACGCGGACGGGAGTAAGCCTCAAGCTTAGTCTTCTTGATAGTTCCCTCCTTAGTACACATTATGATGTAGTTATTCTCTACATAGTCAACATCGTTAAGTCGCTTGCAGTTGATATATGCGCGAACCTTGTCATCCGGCTCAATTTGGATAACATTTTGGATAGCGCGTCCCTTAGAAGAACGAGTACCCTCAGGTATTTCGTACACTTTGAGCCAATAACAACGACCCTTCTCGGTAAAGAACATCATTGTGTTGTGCATCGAAGCCACATAGATATGCTCAATAAAGTCCTCATCACGGGTTGCACTTCCCTTAGCACCTACACCACCACGGTTTTGAGTGCGGTACTCTGAGAGCGATGTACGCTTGATATAACCCATATGAGAGATTGTGATAACCATATCCTCATCAGCATAGAAATCCTCAGGATTAAACTCCTCAGAAGAGTAAACAATCTCAGAGCGACGCTCGTCAGCATACTTCTCACGCACCTCGATAAGCTCCTCCTTGACAATCTTGAGCTGCAAATCGCGGCTACCCAAAATCTCGGTAAACTCTGCGATACTTGCCTGAAGCTGATCGCGCTCGGCTGTAAGTTTGCCATGCTCAAGGCCTGTGAGTGCGCCCAAACGCATTGCCACGATAGCAGCAGCCTGAAGCTCCGAGAGCTCAAAGCGCTCCATCAACGCCTGACGCGCATCCTCAGGGGTACGCTGCGCGCGAATAGTGTGAACAACCTCGTCAATATTATCTTGTGCAACGAGCAGACCCAAAACAATGTGCAAGCGATCCTGCGCAACCTTCAAATCGTGCTGTGTACGACGAACAACAACCTCGTGACGGTGGTCAACAAAGTGAGCGATAAGTTGCTTGAGGTTGAGAAGTTCAGGGCGGCCATTTACAAGGGCGATATTGTTAACCGCAAATGACGACTGAAGAGCTGTATGCTTAAAGAGCATATTAACTACCACATTAGCAACAGCGTCCTGCTTGAGCTGAACAACGAGGCGAATACCATCGCGGTCAGATGACTCATCGTTCACATCAGAGATACCCTCAATCTTACCATCCTTAATCAACTTACCGATAGTGTCGCAAAGCTCATCCTTGCGTACCATATAAGGCATCTGGGTAAAGACAATCTGCTGACGGTTGTTCTTGGTGGTCTCAATCTCATACTTAGCACGGATAACTACGCGACCACGACCTGTAAGCAGAGCCTCCTTGATACCGGCGTAACCATAGAGAATACCACCTGTCGGGAAATCTGGGCCCTTGACAAAGTGGAGCAACTCCTCGCACTCGCAGTCCGGATTGTCAATAAATGCACAGCAGGCATCTACCACCTCACCCAAGTTATGTGGAGCCATATTGGTAGCCATACCTACAGCGATACCGCTGGCACCATTTACAAGCAACAATGGGATACGGGTAGGCAATACAGTAGGCTCAAGCTCCTCACCATCAAAGTTTGGAGTCCAATCGATAGTCTGCTTATCGATATCGGCCATAACCTCAGCCGAAATCTTCTGAAGGCGAGCCTCAGTATAACGCATAGCCGCTGGAGAGTCGCCGTCCATAGAACCAAAGTTACCCTGACCATCCACAAGCGGATAACGCATAGCCCAATCCTGAGCCATACGACACATTGCGTCATATACAGACGAGTCGCCGTGTGGGTGGAACTTACCGAGCACATCACCGACAATACGAGCAGACTTACGAGTCTCCTTATCGTGGTAGAGGTGAAGGTGTTCGCTCATATCGAACAAAATACGACGATGCACCGGCTTAAGACCATCTCTTACATCGGGCAACGCACGCGAAACAATTACCGACATCGAATAGTTGATGTAGGCGGTTTTCATCTGCTCCTCGATATTAACCCTATCGATGCGGCCGACTAAACCATCATTCTTTTCTTCTAATTCCATAATCTATTTAAGTCCTTATTGAAACTTCATTTATACACGCGCAAAAATAGCAATAATTTTCGATTTAAGCAACTTTAGCAACTACAATCAGCACGCTTTTTATTACCAAACGAAAATTATTGGGCATTATTGCCCCTTTTTAGGCGTTTTTAACGATTTTAGGCCATTACTCCGACGGGGTGTCGGTAGTTAAAGAGAGTTTTCCATCCGCAAGAGTCTTTATATCTCCTGTCTCGACAAGTTCGGTCAAAGATTGTTGAACCTGCTCTGCCGGCAGGGATAGTTTGACTGCAAGTTCGCGAGCGGTATAACTACCAGAACCAACTGTTTTCAAAATAAGAGCCGAAACAGAGCCACACTTTTCAACCCTCTTTTGCGCTCTACAAACATCACAACATCCACACGGCTCAAGACACTCATCGCCAAAGTAGTTACCCAAGAACACTCCTCGACAAATTGACTGATTTTCAGCATATTCAACAAGTGCATCAAAGTGAGCAATCTCCTCTGTTTTACGGCGCGAATAGGTATCGGGAGATATATAAAGGTCGGACGCAGGAAGTCGTTCCTCATTCATATATATCACCGGAGAGTTGTTTGCCGGCACATATATCATAACCTGTCTGCGCCACAACTCCTTAAGGACATTATGAACGACTCGCTCGCTACATCCACACTTACTGGCAATAAAGCGTTCGTCAATAGCCTTGAAGTCTGAAAAAACTCCGTTATAACAACGCATAATAGTTCCAATAACATTCTCTGTTATTGCGTCCATTTCTACATTATACAACTCATCACGCGAGACCTTAAAAACTATTCTGGCAGGGCGTTCAGACTCCTCAATATAGGTCATATAATCGTTACGGGACAATATATCGACAGCGCCTATAACAGTCTGAGTATCACACTCTTCGCGACGGCAAAAATCGAAAACATCAAACGAATATGATGAGCCACGACCATCACCAATAGCTATTTGCAGATAGGAACAAATACGCTCATACAATTTTTTAATATACTCCAACGAAGGATAGTTACTCTCCAATCGGCGGCGCATAATGCCGAAATCTTTGGGCGAGTAGAGTAAGACTGCATAACTCAATGCTCCATCACGACCCGCACGTCCAGCCTCCTGATAGTACCCCTCCAACGAGTCGCTCATAGAATAGTGCACCACAAAGCGAACATCGGACTTATCTATACCCATACCGAAAGCGTTAGTGGCAAACATAACCCTAACCTTCCCGCTAAGCCATTCATCCTGACGAATTGCGCGTTCAACAGTAGGCAAGCCCGCGTGATAGAAGGAGGCGCTCACACCCATAGCTTGAAAATCGGCACATAATTTCTCGACCGTCTCCTTTTTACGAGCATAGACTATACCTGAGCCTTGAACACTCTCAATTATACGCTCCAAGTGTGTATGCTTATCGTCAACACGACGCACGACATAGCACAAATTGTCACGAGCAAAAGAGCTTCGCATAACATTGGGTGTCTCAAACTCAAGCTTCTGCATAATATCATCAACAACTCGCGGTGTTGCAGAGGCCGTAAGAGCCAAGAATGTCGCCTGCGGAATAACATCCCTCAAAGCGGCAATATTGAGATATGAAGGTCGAAAATCGTAGCCCCATTGAGAGATACAGTGCGCCTCATCAACAGCCACTAATGATACATCCATACATCTTGCTCGCAAGCGAAAAACATCCGACTTAAGGCGCTCAGGGGCTATATATAGGAACTTTACATCGCCATAGACGCAATTATCAAGAGCAACATCTATTTGTCTGCGCGACATTCCCGAATGGACAGCCACAGCCGATATACCCCTATTACGCAGACTATCCACCTGATCTTTCATCAATGCTATAAGTGGAGTGACAACAATACACATACCCTCCGACACCATAGTGGGCAGTTGGTAAGTTAACGACTTACCGCCTCCTGTAGGCATCAGAGCAAGGGTGTCGCGACCAGACATTACAGCCGAGATTATCTGGTACTGCATAGGTCTAAAGTCATCGTAACCCCAATATTGTTTTAGAGTCTCAAGTAATTTGGCTTTCATCGGTCGCTAAAATACACTTTTTTCCGCAGATTTACGATTTTTTCATCTAAAATCGTATCTTTGTAGTCGTGAAATCTTACAAAGATGGGAAAAAGTGAATTACAGAAGATGCTGGACGGAGAGTTATACAACTTTCACGATCCGGAGGTGAACGCAGCCTTTGGGCGTTCTAAGGAGATTTTAGCGCGACTCAACTCAATGACTCGTCGTGATCCGGAATTTCCAAAGGTACTGCGCGAACTCATACCCAATATGCCCGAAAGTTCAACCATATCGGTACCATTCTATTGCGATGTCGGTTTTCAAATTAAAGTAGGCGAACACTGCTTTATTAATAAAAATTGCACTTTCCTTGACTCGGGTGGAATAACCATAGGCAACTACACTAAAATTGGTCCTAATTGCGGCTTCTACACCCCGCAACACCCTATCAACTACCTTGAGCGACGCAAACCTATTGAGACAGGTTTACCAATAAAAATTGGTGACGATTGCTGGATAGGGGGCGGAGTAACTATTTGCCCGGGTGTAACAATAGGCGACCGTTGCATTATCGGCGCGGGCAGCGTGGTAACCAAAGACATCCCTAACGACTGTTTGGCGGCCGGATGTCCTGCAGAAGTAAAGAAGAAACTATTGTAAACCAAGCTATTAGACAGATAACTATGTACGAATATATTACAGGAAAACTCGCCGAAGTAGCCCCAGCTTATGCCGTCATTGAGGCGGGAGGTATTGGCTATTTCATCAACATCTCTTTGCAAACATACTCCGAGATTGAGCATAACGACACAGCAACACTCTACCTTCACTACATAGTAAGAGAGGATGCTCACATACTCTACGGCTTTGCCACTAAAGTTGAACGAGAGCTGTTCCGCTTGCTAATTGGCGTATCGGGCGTAGGAGGCAATACTGCACGAATGATCCAATCCACCTACTCCCCTACCGAGTTAAGGAACATCATCGGCACAGGCAATGCAGTGCTGCTCAAAAATGTCAAGGGATTAGGTCTTAAAACTGCCCAAAAGATTATCGTCGATTTGAGCGGCAAAATGGTTGACCTTACCGCAGATGACAAGAGCGCAGGCGCAACCACAGTTGTCAACAATGAGGCATACGACGAGGCATTATCTGCTCTCATTATGCTCGGTTTTCAAAAGGGCGCATCGGAGAAAGTTCTCAAAAAGATATTCAAAGAGGACCCAGATTTGCGCGTAGAGGAGGTAATTCGCATAGCGCTCAAACAACTTTAGCTGCTTTGAAACTATCTACACTCGACAATATTACTCGCAATGGGCCGTATTTAGCGTACTTCTCGTTGCGAGTAACTTTTACTTAAAGCAGTAAATATATTGCTAACGCAATAAAACTTGCGGATTATAATAATATTTATTAACTTTGCGCGTTATATGGCTATGAAAAGAGGATTGACTATAATAATCGCGCTTGCAACTGCCCTGTTTTGCGGCTGCAAAGACAATGAGGAGATTTTGACAAAGCAGAAGGATAGCATTGTCAAATATCTTACCTCATCGCGCCGTATGATTGCGCAGGAGGACATTGGCACTGTAATCGAGGAGAACCCTCCATTTTACGCCACCTTTGGCCAATCTACTTTTCGCCACATTACCAACTACTACGAGCCTAACCGCGAGGAGTGGAGCGAAGTTTCGGCCAACAGCACCATAGAGATCAACTTTAACGCCTATACTTTTTCAGGCTCAGAGCCTAATTTGCAGAGCCTCTATTGGTCGAATATTCCAAATACCATCTCCGCATACGAGGCTGCTAACAACAACAAATACGACCACCTTATTTGGTCTGACGAGCCGTTAGTCGTGGAGTTGGGTCGCGGGCATATCATTAAGGGTCTTGAGCAGGCGCTTATTGGCTGCCGTAGTCAGGACTCGGTGCAGGTATATATGACCTCTGAGGCTGCATACGGCAAGCATATCATCGGCTCTGTTCCAAAGAACAGTTCGGTGGCGTGGTACATAAAGATTTTGAATGTAATAAACTAAGCATAACAACAATATTCCTTATATGAAGATTATCTTTTCACTTATCATCTCTCTGCTCGCACTCAGTTCGTGCGTAAAAGAGCCTGAATACTCCGGCGACGAAATGGAGGGGCGTGCTTTGAGAGCGTGGATTAAGAAAAACCGTCCAGAGCTATTGGGCAACTATCAGCAAGAGGGTGGATATTATGTTGATGTATTGGCTTGGGGAGACACCCAAACAGCTGCCGAGGGTAACGACTTTGGTAGCGCGCCAATTATGGAGCAAGATACTTGCTGGATATACTACAACATCAACGGCTACGACCTCGACGGCAACCTATGCACCACTCGTGACGAGATTTTGGCCCGTATGCAGGCAACCTATTCGGATCGCACCCACTATGTTCCGTATGCCAACTTCTGCGGCGAAAATGAGTTTTATGCCATCGTTGAGGGTACATATCTGGCTGCACGCAACAAGATAACCCTGAGCAAGGAGTATATTGCCCGTGAAGATAAGAAGGACATCTGCAAAGGCACAGAGCTAATTATGCGCAAAGGCACAAAGGTACGCCTCTATATGACTTCAACTATAGGCTACGGCTCAAGCGGTTCTTCATCTGATGGCGGATATGAGGGTCAGTACTCATTGGATACCAATGTTCCACTGATATTGGATATGGAGATTACCCGCGTAGTTAAAAACCCTTCGGAGACCGAGTTGGATATGGTCAACACCCTTGTAAAGAATAGCAACGAGAAGAGTGGCGAGGCTGTGTGGTTGCAGGTTGAAAACAAGGAGGATAAGGATAGTGATAGCGACGAGGATATCACAACCGACAAGGAGACAGATACTTCCGACAACAACAAAGAGGAGAAGAAGTATTATGAGGGCATCTACTATAGCACTGCTTTCAAACCAAACAGCGAGTTTGCTCACTTGCAGTATGCTCGCCCTGATATGGTAGGCTTAGACAACCCTTACAAGGATTCTCAGAGATATGCCGATATGGCAGAATTCGACAAGAAGCTGTGGGAGATTTTGGATAAGAAGTTTGAGAAAAAGATTAATAAAACATCAGACGAGGATGCCAAAGTTATTGGCGAGGATAATGCCGCAATGATATGGTATGTAGGTCGTTTCCTCGATGGCTATATCTTTGATACCAATATTGACGAGGTTAAGGAGTTGGCATTTAACGAGAAAGAAACAGGTGGCAGCGCTATATCATACTCCGTTTCATCAAACAAGGAGGATTATATCAACGCTTGGGCACACTGTATTCCAAATCTACGCTACGCTCGTTGGGGTGCATTTATTACAACATCGGGCTACGCTTATGGAACAAACGGTGTTTCGGCTTCAACAAGCACATCGTCATCAAGCTATAGCTATTATAATATGATGAACTACTACAACTATTACAACTCAATGAGTTCATACTATTATAACCCATACGGTTACTACAACTACTATAATTACTATGGTGGCTATAACAACTACTACAATTACGATGAAACAACCACCACAATCGAGACCGAGATTATGCCTTACACTCCATTGGTCTTCTATGTATTCATCGAGCCTACAGAGTAATGTTGTAAGCAATAACACAAAAAGGAGTCCATTGGACTCCTTTTTTTTGCTTAATAGGTTATAATCACAACATCACCAACCTCCATTCACGCACCAATTTGTTGTCAAAAGGCGTAGCAGTGAAGGGTCAGCGCAGATGAGCCAACGCTCGGCTATAAAAACAGCGAAGGGTAGTACTTGGCGTACGACCCTTTGCTGGTTTTAGAGTTAGCGGAAGCAAATACGCCGCTATCACGCTAAAACAATTTGTTGTCAAAAGTGCGCAGTTACAAGGCTCGGCGAAAAATCCTTGCGATGGATAGTACTAAAGCGTACAGCCATTGCAGGGATATTTTCGTTAACCGCAGTAAATGCGTGCTTTTCACAACAAATACTGCCTTTTTACAACTAAATTAGCGGTAATTAGCCTTTACCAAATACTCCACCTGATTATTGAAATCCTCAGAGGCAAGGAGTTGCTCTAAAGTCAGGTGCATACGATAACGCCAATAGTGAGTTGGGTTAGCAGGCACATTGATACGCTCGGCATCTGGATCATCAAAGCGGAGAGAGCCGTCAATAGACATCCAATCCTGAAGTGGCAGGATAGTAAGCATTGCAGGCGAAGCAAGATGACGGTTGATTATCTCGCGACAAATCTCGGCACTTGCATCAGCAGGAGCCTCACCCCACCACTGCATAACATTGTTATAGTAGTGCTGTGTAGTCTCACGGTTCTCGCGCCACCAAGCACGAACAGGGTTCATATCGTGGGTAGAAGTTGTGCAGACTGCCATATATGGGTAGTGCATAACCTGACCAAACTCAACGCCTGTATCCTTTGGCATACGCTCAATCTCAAGAGAGAGAATTTGCTGGTTATTCATAACCTCAGGTACACAATCCGGAATCATACCCAAATCTTCACCACAAGTGAGCATACGGGTAGTCTCTACAAGCATAGAGAGTCGCTGCTCGGCAATACCCTTCCAATAGTCATTATGGCGACGATAGTAAAACTCATTATGTATCTGAGCAAAAGCGTGCTTCTGATCATCACTCAAGCGAACAAAGCTCTGGGTGTCAAATGGAGTGATGCGAGGATAGTAGTAGCCCTGTTTATGGCGATACTCAAGCCAAAGCACATCGTCTGAGCTATAGTCCTTAGCCACATCGCGATTAGGGTCGAAGTTGAAACCTCGCCAACGAATATCGTCTGCGCTATATGGCATAGATGGGTTAAACTCTCCCAAGAGTGCATTGACAGCATCCAAAGGCACCTCCCAAATACGGAAGAAACCGAGAATATGGTCGATACGGTAAGCGTCAAAGTACTCAGCCATCTTACGGAAGCGAGTCTTCCACCAGCCATAGCCATCCTTTGCCATCTCCTCCCAATTATAGATAGGGAAACCCCAGTTCTGGCCTGTAACCGAGAAATCATCAGGTGGAGCGCCCGCAGAAGACTTCATTACAAACAACTCTGGTGACACCCAAGCATCAACGCTGATACGGCTCACACCAATAGGAATATCGCCCTTAAGAGCCACACCTACAGAGTGACCATACTCGATAGCAGCGTGCAACTGGCGATCGAGGTGGAACTGAATGAAGCGATAAAAATCAACCGCCTCAGCACTCTTCTCGGCAAACTTTGCGCACTCTTTTGCATTATAAGTGGCATACTTACCCCACTTATTAAAGTCGGCAGTATGATACTTGTCACGCAGAGCCGAATATACAGCATAAGGGGTTAACCAACCCTCGTTTGCTGCAATAAAGGCCTTATACTCCTTGCTTGCAAGAGTTTTAGCGCCGTTCTCGTTAAATAGAATACGCAAGTACTCAAACTTACCGTTCAAAGCGCGCTCATAGTCAACCTGACCCAAAGCATTTAGCTCAGCTCCAAGTGCAGCAAAGCGCTCACGGTCTGCCTTTTTCTTAAGCTTACCCGCAGCCTCAAGGTTAATATAGAGCGGATGCAACGCTATAGTAGAGTTTGCATTGTATGGATATGAGTCCTTCCAAGTGCGAGTCATTGTGGTGTCGTTGATAGGCAAAATCTGGATAATATTTTGACCTGTGCGAACACACCAATCAGCAAGTAGTTTAAGATCACCAAAGTCACCAACACCAAAGCTGTTCTCACTACGCAACGAGAACATCGGAACAGCCACACCGGCACCGCGCCAAGAGGCAACATCTCTAAAGCGAAGACCACGCACAACATAAGCAGCCTGATCTACGCCAAAGTATGGCAATACGCGATTATTACCGCACTCCCAACGGAGCAGTTTGCCAGTAGCGTTATCAACTACAACAAACTTATACTCGGCACAACTCTCTGCAGCATTGAGTTCAATAGACCAATGAGCGTCACCAATATGAGTCATAACACGCACTGCCTCGTCGCTCCACTCGCCCAACTGAACAGTAGAGCCCACAATAGCCAACGACTCACCACGACGCAATGTTGGAGCCTCAACCTCAATACGCAAGCCTCCGTTGACAAGTGCGCCACACTTCTCTGCCTTATGGGCAAAGATAGTATCAGTAAACATAGATGTGTAGAAGGCGCGATTTGACGGACGGTCTGACCAAGTATCATCCACAACCAAATACTTAGCGTCGCTATTCAAAGCAACAAAGTGCGGAGTACCCCACTCGGTACGCAGAGTGTTATTCTGCTCGTCAACAACCTCAAAACGATACGAGAGACTCTTTGCGCTCTTAGGTTGAGTAAGCATAGCTACCCAATTTGAGCCTGAACAACTCATATCTACCCTCTTGCCATTGCTAAGCGCCATAACAAGGCGCTCACCCCAAGAGGTACGATAATCAAGATTTACAGCAATATTCATATATACAGTTTTTATATAGTTACACTTTTACCTATACAAAGATACAAATAAATTTGAAAACCGATCAATCTAAATATCCATTTATGGGCAGACTGTGGCATTAAGCTTATGAACAGGCAATTAAGCATTATGGTCGGATAAAAAAATATCCCACAGCACGAACTGCGGGATATAATATATATAAGGTATAACCACTATCCGAGGAACGCCAAAAGGATACCTGCTGCAACAGCCGAACCAACGACGCCTGCAACATTTGGACCCATAGCGTGCATCAAAAGGAAGTTAGACTTATCGTACTCCTGACCAACAGTCTGCGATACACGAGCAGCCATAGGTACAGCAGATACACCAGCCGAACCGATGAGTGGGTTAATCTTATTGCCATCCTTAGCAAAGAGGTTCATAAACTTAGCAAGCAACACACCACCTGCGGAACCGCAACTGAAAGCGAGGATACCCAAAACAAGGATACCCAAGGTCTTGAAGTTGAGGAATGAAGCTGCAGTAGCGGTAGCACCTACTGAGATACCGAGGAAGATAACCACGATATTCATCAACTCGTTCTGAACAGTCTTAGAAAGACGGTCAACAACACCGCACTCCTTCATAAGGTTACCAAGCATCAAGCAGCCAACAAGTGGAGCAGCCGATGGCAGGAGGAGTGAAATAACGATAGCGATGATTACAGGGAAGAGAATCTTCTCAGTCTTTGAAACCTGGCGAAGCTGAGACATCTTAATCTTACGCTCTGCGTCGGTAGTAAGCGCACGCATAATTGGTGGCTGAATAACCGGAACAAGAGCCATATAAGAGTAAGCAGCGATAGCGATAGGACCGAGCAACTCAGGAGCAAGGCGAGCAGTAAGGAAGATTGAGGTAGGGCCATCAGCACCACCAATGATACCGATACTACCGCACTCGTTTGGCTCAAAGCCCAAAGCATAAGCGCCGAGGAATGTAGCGAAGATACCCAACTGAGCAGCAGCACCCAAGAGGAAGCTCTTAGGGTTAGCAATCAGTGGACCAAAGTCTGTCATCGCACCAACACCTACAAAGATAAGGCACGGATAGATACCAAGTTTAACACCCAAGTAGAGGTAGTCGATAAGACCAGCATTATCTACAAAGATATCCCAGTGAACATGACCGCCGGCAAAAAGCTCCGAATGGAACATCTCAGCACCCGGAAGGTTAGTGAGCAGCATACCGAAAGCAATCGGCAGCAGCAACAGCGGCTCGAACTGCTTCTTTATGGCAAGGTAGAGCAAGAAGCAGGCAACACCCAGCATAACCAGGTATTTCCAACCCTCGCCTACGAAAAATGCCGTAAAGCCCGAAGTCTCAGCAAAAGTACCGAGGCTTTCGAGAATGAAGTTACCAGTTTGCAATAAAGTACTCATAGTTTACTCTATTACGATTAATACATCACCCTCCATTACGGTTGCACCCGCTGCAACAAGGATCTGCTTAACAACACCACCGCGCTCAGCGTCGATATTGTTCTCCATCTTCATCGCCTCGAGTACAAGCAAGGTCTGACCTGCTGCAACAGTATCACCCTCTTTGACATTGATAGCGATAACTGTACCTGGAAGTGGGCAAGTAACCTTTGCACCTGTAGCTGCAGGAGCTGCTGCAGGCTTAGATGCGATAGGGGTCTTAGGGGTTACAGAGAGACCGGTAGCTGCAGGAGCAGGAGCTACTGCCGGCTTCTTTGCACCGGTAGCCTTACCACCCTCAATCTCAACATCATACTTTGTACCGTTTACAGTTACATGAGCCAAAGTAGATGCCTCATTAATGTCGTCAATCTTTACTTCGTACTGATTGCCGTTGATTTTTAAAGAATATTTTTTCATAACTGGTTCAAATTATTTTTTCTCAGGTACCTGAGTAAGTCCGTGAATCTTAGAGTTCCAAGGCGAGTATGCACGAGCGATACGGCTGATGGTAATCATCTCCGACTCCTGATCGTGCAAATTGCTCTTGTAGAGTTTGAGTGCGGTAATAATTGCCGCAGCAAGCTCCTGGTCGCTAATTGCGTGGTCGTGAGCGTGCGGAGTAGCAGCTGATGCAGCAACCTTAGCCTTGTGTTCGCGTGTAAAGAACCAACCCATACCCTTCATAACGAAAATGAGCAGTACCAACACCGTAAAGACCAAAAGGAAGCCGATAAGCGCCATAAGCAACATCTCAGGCCAGCCTACATTTGCAAATTTATCCATAATTCAAACGGTTTACAATGGAATGTTAGAGTGTTTCTTAGCAGGGTTCTGCAGACGCTTTGTAGCGAGCGACTGGAGAGCGCGAATGATGCGGAAACGAGTATTGCGTGGCTCGATTACATCGTCGATATAGCCGTAGCGAGCTGCGTTGTAAGGGTTAGAGAACAAATCCTTGTACTCCTGCTCCTTCTCTGCAACGAACTTAGCCTTCTCAGCAGGATCGGTAAATGCGGCAAGCTGCTTAGCATAAAGAACCTCAACTGCACCGCTTGCACCCATAACTGCGATCTCAGCCATTGGCCAAGCGTAGTTGATATCGCCGCGGATATGCTTAGATGACATAACGATATATGCACCACCATAAGCCTTACGAAGAGTAACTGTTACCTTAGGTACAGTAGCCTCGCAGTAAGCGAAGAGCAACTTAGCACCGTGGGTGATAACACCACCATACTCCTGAGTAGTACCTGGAAGGAAGCCCGGAACATCTACGAGGGTAACGATTGGAATATTAAACGCGTCGCAGAAACGAACGAAACGAGCAGCCTTGCGAGAAGCGTTGATATCGAGTACACCTGCCATAAACTTAGGCTGGTTAGCGATAATACCTACGCTCTGACCATTGAAACGAGCAAAGCAAGTGATGATGTTCTTTGCATAAGCTGCAGCAGACTCAAGATAGTCGCCGTTATCAACGATAGCCTTGATAACATCGTACATATCGTATGCCTGATTTGGATTTTCAGGGATAATCTCGTTGAGTGAATCCTCAAGACGAGCGATAGAGTCGGTGCAAACAGCAAGTGGAGCATCCTCCATATTGTTCTGCGGCATATAAGAGATGAGCTTGCGGATAAGAGCAATACCCTCCTCCTCAGTGTCAACAGCGAACTGAGCAACACCTGACTTAGTAGCGTGAACGGTAGCACCACCGAGCTGCTCCTGAGTTACATCCTCACCTGTAACGGTCTTAACAACCTTAGGACCGGTAAGGAACATATTTGAGGTGTTCTTCTTCATAATGATGAAATCGGTAAGAGCCGGAGAGTAAACAGCACCACCTGCGCAAGGGCCAAAGATAGCAGAGATCTGTGGGATAACACCAGATGCCATTACATTGCGCTGGAAGATGTTTGCGTAACCAGCAAGAGCATTCACACCCTCCTGAATACGAGCACCACCAGAGTCATTCAAACCGATACAAGGAGCGCCGTTGCGCATAGCCATATCCATAACCTTGCAAATCTTGTCAGCAAGAGCAAGTGAAAGTGAACCTGCAGTAACAGTAAAGTCCTGTGCAAATACATATACAAGGCGACCCTCGATAGTACCGTAACCTGTTACAACGCCATCACCAAAGGTGTGCTTCTTCTCCATACCGAAGTCATAGCAACGGTGTGTTACGAACATATCAAACTCCTCGAAGCTGCCCTCATCAAGCAACATCTGGATACGCTCACGAGCAGTAAACTTACCCTTCTCGTGCTGCTTCTCAATAGCCTTCTCGCCACCACCCATACGAGCAATCTCACGATTCTCGATGAGTTTGTTGATCTTATTCTGAATTTCGCTCATAATATTATATGAAATTAAAAATTACTTCTTCTCGCAGAGCTCGGTAAGGATACCCTGAGTTGACTTTGGATGGAGGAATGCGATAGTCATATCGTCAGCACCCTTGCGTGGAGTTGCGTCGATAAGACGAAGACCCTTCTCAGTTGCATCTGCAAGCTGCTCCTCGATATTCTCAACAGCAAGTGCCATGTGGTGAATACCGATACCCTTGTTCTCTACGAACTTTGCAATTGTTGAGTCCTCTGAAGTTGCCTCCAAAAGCTCAATCTTAGTCTGACCAAGCATAAAGAATGCTGTACGCACCTTCTGGTCTGCAACCTCCTCGATCTTGTAGCACTCAAGACCCAATACATTCTCCCAGTAAGGGATAGCTTCATCAAGGCTCTTCACTGCGATACCAAGATGCTCAATGTGAGATACTTTCATAGTGATTAGTGTTTAAGTGTTTAATATAATATTAAAGATTTGTTCAAAACCTTGCAAAGATAACTCTTTTTTCGGGGTAAAAAAATTATTCCGTAGGAATTTTAGAAAAATTTACCTATTTCTTGATGCAGTTGGTTTTTTGAGAAAAAATATCTATCTTCGTGGTTCGTATGAGAGTAAAATTGGCAATACTTATCTTTGCACTCTGTGCGTGGGGAGCTACCACGGCACAAAATGTCGCCATTGGCGAGCGTGTACCAAAGGTAAAATCCTTTAAGTACACCATCGACAAGGGCGAGTACCTTTATATGGGTTTTGTCCACTCTCCATCCCGTCCGTGCGAGATCTCTGCACCAAAAATAAGCGAGTTAATCAACAGCTTTGACCAGATTTCAGCAGTTCTCTTTACTCGCGAGCAGCAGGGTGAGTGCGAGCAGTGGCTGATAGACGCCTTCCTCAACGGCAGCCAAGTTCAGATGGGTGCTGATGAGATTTTTCAGAAATTCGGGGTGGACTACGCTCCGTATGGTGTAATTTTGGACTACAAGCGAAGAGCCCTTTGGCAGGGTAATCCGCAGACTTTGGATAAAACAAAAATTGACAATATACTACAACAATGGACTTCTCAAAAATAGAGCACTACGAAAATGAGTATCTTGATACTCACCATGACAGCGCACTGGCTGTAACTACTGGCGTTGAGGATCAGCCGATGGTAAATCCATACTTTGTTCGCAAGCGTAAGCGCAAGCTGACAACAGACGAGTATGTTGAGGGTATTTTGAACCGCAACATCACCATCCTCTCACAGGCTATCACCCTGATTGAGAGCAACAATCCAGACCACTATGCACAGGCTCAAGAGATTATCGAGCGCTGTCTGCCATATGCTGGCAACTCTATCCGTATCGGTATTACAGGTGTACCAGGAGCTGGAAAATCGACCTTTATTGAGGCTGTGGGAAATATGATTACCTCTATGCACCACCGCCTTGCCGTGCTTGCCATCGACCCAAGTTCTGAGCGCAGTGGTGGCTCTATTTTGGGTGATAAGACCCGTATGGAGAGCATCTGCAACAACCCCGATGTCTTTGTTCGCCCTTCGCCATCTGCAGGCTCACTCGGTGGTGTGGCTCGCAAGACCCGCGAGACGGTTGTGCTCTGCGAGGCAGCGGGCTTTGATGTAATCTTTATTGAAACCGTCGGCGTAGGTCAGTCCGAGACCGCCGTACACTCTATGGTCGATATGTTTATGATGCTCCAGATTTCGGGTGCTGGCGATGAGTTGCAGGGTATCAAG
>JAFNYE010000164.1 GCA_017383345.1 Alistipes sp.
ATACGCTACAGTATGCTGCGGTTTTTCGGGCTACGCAAGCCTTGAAATCCCTCTTGTTATACAACTTCTAACGAAAAGGGAGTGTCTAAAAAAACTTGTTAGACACTCCCTTTATTGCTTGTCGCAGCCGTGTATTTGTCTACTATTCTATTTCGCCTTTCCACGAGATAATGCCCTCTGAAAGTTCTGTAACATCATAACCACATCCTACCATTATATCAGCTGCCTCCTTGCTACGACGACCCCCACGACAATATACTGCAATAGGGCGTGATTTGTCAAGTTCATTGACTTTAGCTCTGAAATTATCATCATCAATATTGATATTTACCGCACCTGGGATATGCCCAGCATTGAACTCCTCAGGTGTGCGCGAATCAATAAGTTGCACCTGCTCGTCGGCAATAAACTCCGCAAAACTATCGGCATCTACCGAATTATAACCCTTATTGATGTTTGTGCCACAGCTAACTAATATTGTAGCAGCAAACAATACATATAACAACTTTCTCATAGTCTATCTTTTTAATTGTTTTAACTTCTTTACAAAGATAGCTAATAAATTATGATATTGCAAATATTATAAGACAAAACTATATTGGAATATTTTATGCGGTTATAGTTGAAATTTATACCTTAAGTCTACAGATGTCATTTTGGTAGAGGTATGTGAAAGAGACTGATGTTGCAAGCTGTCAACGCTCTCTATCCACTTGATAAGGGAAATAGAAACCGACGCCGTTTACAATAGTAAGCGGCGTCGGTTTTTCAATTGCATAGTTGTTATTCTGCCTTTGTGTCGCAGTAGTAGCAGCGGTGAACGCCGTTGTCGGCGGTGTAGAAGTAGCGCTCCATAGGCTCGTTGTTAGTGATGCACTTATGGTTAGGGCAGCGCAGACCATCTATCTCGCTCTTCTCGTGACGCTCGGCCATAGGTTCGTTCTTCCACTCCATAAGGCGACAAATGAGAGCCATACGGACAAATTTACCATTCTCAACCTGGCGGAAGTATGCGGCGCGAGGGTCAGCATCAACCTCGCGGGTAATTTCGTTCACGCGTGGCAGTGGGTGAAGTACAGCCATACGCTCCTTAGCCAAAGCCATACGCTCGGCGTCAAGTACAAAGCAGTTCTTAACTCGCTCATACTCAGCCTCGTCGGTAAAACGCTCCTTTTGTACGCGGGTCATATAGAGGATATCGAGTTCACTCATAACAGCCTCAATGCTTTCAGCCTCTGTGTACTCAATACCATATTTGTCGCAAATGTCGGTCTTGATATAGTCTGGCAGGCGCAACTCCTCTGGAGAGATAAGGACAATCTTTACACCTTGATAGCGTACAAGAGCCTTGATAAGAGAGTGTACAGTGCGACCATACTTCAAATCACCGCAGAAACCGATAGTGATGTTGTCAACACCACCAAGTTCGCGGGTGATAGTGAGCAAGTCGGTCAAAGTCTGAGTAGGGTGAGAGTGGCTACCATCGCCAGCGTTGATAATTGGCACAGGCGATACTGCAGATGCAGCAAGTTGTGCGCCCTCAATGTGGTGGCGCATAGCGATAATATCGGCAAAGCAGCCTACAACGCGTACGGTATCTTCTACGGTTTCACCCTTGCTTACAGATGATGATGCAGCGTCTGAGAACCCGAGAACTTTACCTCCTAAAGCCATCATTGCTGATGTGAAGCTCAATCGGGTGCGGGTACTTGGCTCATAGAAGAGGGTAGCAAGACGCTTGCCCTTCATCTTCTCGCTGTAGGCATCACCATTGGCGATAATATCGAGCGCAAGAGCAACAATCTCGTCAGTCTCCTTGCGTGTTAAGTCTGTAGGGTCAATAAGGTGTCTCATAGTGGTAGGATTTAAGAGAATTACTTAATCCAGCTCTCGTCTGATGGGTTATCGCGGAATGCGAGGATGCGATCCTTCCACTCTGGAGCAATATAACCCTCCTCAACTGCGACCTCTACAAGAGCGTCAAGGTTTGACAGAGAGTAGTTTACGGTATTTGCAGCTTCAATACGCTCAACACCGCGCTTCATTCCGTATGTGAAGATGCTTACAATACCGAGTACCTCAGCACCAGCCTCGCGCAAAGCCTCAACAACCTCTATGCAACTGCCACCGGTTGAGATAAGATCCTCAATAACGACAACCTTTGTTCCTGGCTCAAGTTTACCCTCAATGCGGTTTGCACGGCCGTGATCCTTAGCACCGCTACGAACATAACCCATAGGCATATCAAGAAGGGTTGCTGCGATAGCTGCGTGTGCGATACCTGCTGTAGATGTACCCATAAGACACTCGCACTCAGGGAAGTGCTTGTTTACTAAATGTGCAAGACCTGCCTCGACCTTCTCGCGTGCAGAAGGAGCGGTAAGAATAAGGCGGTTGTCACAGTATATTGGACTCTTAATACCTGAAGCCCAAGTAAATGGCTGCTCGGGACGCAAGAATACTGCGCTGATTTTGAGCAACTCTTTTGCAATCATTTTCTCCATATTATATCTTGTTTTAAGGTTATTACTCTCCAATAAACTCACGGCAGCAACGCTCATAAGCAGCTACAGGATCGGCTGCTGCTGTTACAGGGCGACCTACAACAATAAAGTCTGATCCGATTTCGCGAGCGCGCTCAGGGGTGGTTATGCGAACTTGATCATCAGCCGCAGCGTCAGCAAAGCGAATACCCGGGGTGATGGTCTTGAACTCTGCACCGCAGCTATCTTTAACTAACTGAGCCTCAAGAGGCGAACAAACTACACCATCAAGCCCTGCCTCTTTTGCGTTCTGAGCATACTTTGCAATAGTGTCATTGATTGAGGCTCCGATAAGAAGTTCACGCTGCATACGCTCCTCGCTTGTAGAGGTAAGCTGTGTTACGGCAATAAGGAGTGGGCGAGTGCCATCCTCGCGAGTAAGTCCCTCAAGGGCAGCACGCATCATATCTACCGTGCCTGCTGCGTGAACATTGGTCATATCAACATCCAACTTTGAAAGTACACTCATAGCCTTGCGTACGGTGTTTGGAATGTCGTGCAGCTTAAGGTCAAGGAAAATCTTGTGTCCACGAGCCTTAATCTCGCGAACGATATCGGGTCCGCAAGCATAGAATAGCTCCATACCAATCTTTACAAATGGCTTGCGACCTGTAAAACGGTCGAGAAAAGCCAAAGTCTGCTCCTTGCTTGAAAAGTCACAAGCGATAATTACATCTCTCATTGTTATCTTGTTTTTATTTTACTACTCCAATTATATCTCTAAGGCGCTCAATGCCCAAACGCTCCATAAGTTGTGGAAGCTCCTCTATTATCTGCTTGCATACAAATGGGTTACGAAGGTTCTCAGCGCCCACTTGAACAGCGCTTGCGCCTGCCATCATCATCTCTATAACATCCTCTGCCGTTGCTACACCACCGCAGCCGATAACAGGTATTTTGCAGGCATTTGCCACCTGATATACCATTCTAAGCGCAACAGGGAAGATGGCCTGACCAGAGAAACCACCCATTTTGTTTGCAATAACGGGGCGACGACGGGCGATATCGATGCGCATACCGAGCATTGTGTTTATCAGCGTAAGTCCGTCGGCTCCTACATCTTCACACGCGCGAGCGATAGAGACAATGTCGGTTACATTAGGGCTGAGCTTGATAAATACAGGCTTGGTAGTGACAGCCTTAACTGCTGCTGTTACTGCGGCAGCCGACTGAGGCGATGTTCCGAATGCCATACCACCATTATGAACATTTGGACACGATACATTGACCTCAATAATCTCTACCTGCTCCTCAGCATCAATTTTACGACAGCACTCGGTGTACTCTTCGATTGAAAAACCGCTAATATTTGCAATTATAGGCTTGTGAAAGCGTTTGCGAAGCTCTGGTAGTTCGTGGCTTATAACGGCGTCAATGCCGGGATTTTGAAGACCCACGGAGTTAATCATACCTGAGCGACACTCAGCAATACGGGGTGTAGGATTACCAAATCGAGGCTCAAGCGTTGTGCCCTTGAACGAGATAGAACCTAAAATGTCGAGGTCATAAATCTCGCTCATCTCAGCGCCAAAGCCAAATGTTCCACTCGCAGGAATAATGGGGTTGTCAAGCTCTACACCGCAAAGTGTAGTTGATAAATCTCTTACCATATAATCTCCTCCTTTCTAAATACAGGACCCTCTTTGCATACTCTTTTTGCACCTGAAGCTGTCTGTATTGAGCAACCCATACAGATACCAAAGCCGCAACCCATACGCTCTTCCAAACTTATTTGACCATCAATGTCAAGGCTTTGTGTTAGAGCCTTAAGCATTGGTAGCGGCCCACAAGAGAAGAAGTAGTCTGCCCCTTC
>JAFNYE010000165.1 GCA_017383345.1 Alistipes sp.
ATCAATAAGTTCTGCGCGCCAATTCACGCAATACTTCAAAAGAATGGTATTGAATATGAGATATCCGGTAGGGTAAAGAGCGTCTACTCGATATGGTCAAAAATGCAACGCAAGCAGATACCTTTCGAGGAGGTTTACGACCTCTTTGCCATTCGCATTGTATTCAAAGCGCTGCCATTTCCTTCTGAAAAGACTCAATGTTGGCAGATATACTCCTCTATAACAGATATTTACACACCTAAACCAGACCGTTTACGCGACTGGATTAGCATGCCTAAAGCAAACGGCTACGAGGCGCTGCACTCTACCGTAATGGGCGCTGACGGCATTTGGGTCGAGGTACAGATTCGCACTCAGCGAATGGAGGAGATTGCCGACCATGGTTTTGCTGCTCATTGGAAGTACAAACATGCCACCCTCTCGCAAAACGAGGATGCCTTCGATAATTGGTTAGGCAAGATTAGAGAGGCTCTAAGTGGTTCAACGGAGAATGCGGTTGAGTTCTTGGACAACTTTAAGTTATCGTTGTATACATCTGAGATAACGGTATTTACACCAAAAGGCGAGCAACGCAAATTACCTTTCGGTGCAACTGCTTTAGACTTTGCATACGACATCCATACAAGGATTGGCAACAAGGCTATTGGCGCCAAGATAAACCACAAAATAGAACCTGTAACCAAACAGATAAACTCCGGCGACCAGATTGAGATTATCACAGCCGATAACGCCTCTCCAAAGCCGGAATGGATAGATATTGTCGTCACAACCAAGGCCAAGCAGGCCATCGCAAGCTACCTAAAACGCGAGCGCGAGGACAATATAAAACACGGACAGGATATCTTTGAGCAGAAGCTCTCCCAATTCAATATCTCGCTCAGTGGTAGCGTTTTACGCAAAGTTATGCAGGCGTACAATTGTCGATACAAAGACGAGTTATACAGCAAAATCGGCGCAGGCATAATCTCACTTGACAATATCGAGAAGATTATCAAGTCAAGCTCCTCAAGCAAGATACTGAAATTCTGGAAGTTATGGCGAGAGCCAAAACAAGATGACGATACGGAAATTGCTCTATCATCAGACTCTACAGAGCCACAAAGTGACGAGTTCACCATTGCAAGTTGCTGCAATCCGCTTCCTGGCGATAGTGTAGTGGGATTCAAAGACCCTATGACCAACCGTATCATAGTACATAAAGCGACCTGCAACGAACTTAATCGACTCGCATCGCTATTTGGCAAGAATATCATCAAAGATCAGATACATTGGTCTCAACACAAGGCTGTTTCATACCTCTCAACCATAGAGATTCGCGGAATAGACCGCATGGGATTGCTTTTAGAGATATCTCGCGTCGTCTCCGAGGACTTCAGCATCAATATTCGCGAAGTATCGATAAGTAGCCATGACGGCATTTTCGAGGGCAAAATTATCATTTATGTACAAGATACCGACTCCCTAAATGCAATTATGGACAAGCTGAGAGATATAAAGGGAATTGAACGAGTTAAACGAGGTATTGACAATAAAGAATAGATTTACAATTACTTACAATAATTACATAAAGTAGCGGTTTAATTATGGATAAGACTTCGATATTCTTCACCACTACAACAAGTGATATCGCAGACAAGCAAACAACTCAAAAACAACCGCAGTCTGCATCAGAGCCCACGAAGCAAACGGGTTCAAATAGCCCTCAAAAGGGCGCAAATAACCCTAAAATCGCACCAAATCCAATCAACGAGGAGGAATTCGATTTAAGGAAAGCCGTCATTTACGCGGAGATTTTAACACCTAAATTCAAAGATGAGGATTTTTAACACTAAATAGCTATGGCAACCATATTTTCAAGAATCATAGCGGGGGAGATTCCTTGCTACAAGGTCGCAGAAAACGACCGTTATTTCGCATTTTTGGACATAAATCCGCTTGCAAAGGGTCATACATTAGTAGTTCCTAAGTGCGAAACAGACTACATCTTTGACCTGGATGACGACACCTTGGCAGGGATGACAATATTCGCTAAACAAGTTGCGGCAAAAATAGAGAAAATGACCCACTGCAAGAAGGTTGCAATGGTCGTTTTAGGCCTCGAAGTGCCTCATGCACACATCCATTTGATACCTATGAATACCGAAAGCGATGTAGATTTCCGCAAAGAAAAGCTCAAATTGACTCCAGAAGAGTTTGCAGAAATAGCAGCTCAGCTCAACCAATAGGGTAGTGCTGTTAATAACCTAAAGCCCTTATATCCAACGATATAGGGGCTTTTTAACATTTATCAACATCCAATATTTAACATAATATACAATCTCAGTTGCAAAAATCGATTTTAAGCAGGGTAGTCGAGTGAGGATATTGGAAAATCGTTCAAAAATCAGCCAATTTACATCTGTTAATTACAAATGTAATAAAATAAATTTTACATTTGTTATATCTCCACCCTTATCAACGACACTTCCCCGTTGTTAACAACTCAAATATTGATACATCTGTAACCAACACCAATACCACATTTGTTATCATTTTTTCTCTCGACAAACAGTTGTTCAATGATTGTATTTTACTATATATTACACTGATAATCAGTGTTTTATATTGTTTATATCTTATTTGCTTTAATATTGAGAGGGGATATATGCTGTTATGCTACAGATAACCGTGTATACGCTTTCAAAACTCATATTATAGTGTGATTTTCAGCGTTTTACAGATTAAAAGTAATATTTTAATTTAAGTAAAATTGATTATCCAAATTTAACAAAACGTCTGTTGTGTACATTTGTAAACATTGTTAACAACTTTTATCGTTAACTTTTGTTAGAAAATCTCTTGTTATTTTTGTAAATTCTGTTTACCTTTGTAAAAAATGGAAAAATGAGGGAAAAATTAGAGATTTTGATGGCAGACACCGGTTTGCGAGTTGGAGAGATTGCTGCCAAGTTAGGAGTGAAGGCTCCGGTGATATCGCACATTCTTAGTGGGCGCAACCAACCAAATTTTGTACTCACCTCAAAAATCATCTCGACCTTCAAGGAGTACAACCCTTACTGGTGGCTCGGCGCTTCAGATGTAAAGTTGGTGACCGCTGCTGCCCCATCATCAACAACCAAAGAGATTTCGACTTTGAAAGAAGAGAACAGTTCGTTCTCCGCCGCGAGTTCTGCAGCGACCACACCTCCGGAGCTTGACCTCTTCGATTCTCTTGCGACAACACCGAGCAACCATACTCCACAAAAATCAAGAGATGACATCGAGCGAGTCATTGTCATCTATAGCGACAATAGTTTTGAGAGTTTCGCGCCTCGTAAGCGATAAGAGATGAATTAACCCCGTTTTAATCCAAAAATCCCGATCAATCGTCGGGATTTTATATTTTATTCGATTCTCAGCGAGTTAAACTACCATATAAAACAGATACAACAATCTAATAACCAACATATTACACTAAAAAACACACATCATCCGACACTCCACCACCGAGAGTAACCAATTTGCAAAATGATGTAATATGTACATTATGTTAAATTATATAAAGAAAGGGTAGTTATTGGACCTATCTGAGGTTTGTAGACGTGGATATTGCCAGATTGACAAATTTGCACTACATTTGTGAAAACAAATGTACTATGAAGAAGTTTATATACCTTATATTATATATAGTGCTCGCGGTCAGTTGTGTTGGCGACAAGAAGAGCGACAACAGCAAGACTATCTTTGTCTCGATAGCTCCTATAAAGCCTTTGGTCGAAGGTATTGTTGGTGACGACTTTACCATCGAGGTTCTTGTTCCTGCTGGAGCATCGCCAGAGACTTTTGAGCCGACAGCTAAGCAGTTTATTGAGCTCAACAACGCCAAACTTATATTCGGCACAGGACTTCTTGATTTTGAGCGTGCGTTGCTTGAACGAGTGCACGATCAGAGCAAGGTCATCAACCTCAGTACAGGAATTAACACAATATCAGGCAGCTGCAGTCATACTCATCATGGTCATCATTGTCACCACGGCGTAGATCCTCACATCTGGTGCTCTCCGAAATCGCTTACCATAATGGCTCACAATATCCACAACGCCATTGTTGCAACAATGCCGGACTCTACGCACTACACAACTGCGTATAATACTCTAAATCAACGCCTTGCAGCTCTTGACAAAGACATTGCACAGATGTGTTCTAACAGTTCTATACCCTACTTTATCATCTACCATCCTGCGCTTACATACTTGGCGCGTGAC
>JAFNYE010000166.1 GCA_017383345.1 Alistipes sp.
AGGAGAGCATACAGACACAAAATATTGTCTTAACACCAAACTTCCAACCCACTATAAAACCGGCAATAATGAGCAGTATGGCGTTAATTACAAAGACCATAACACCAATACTGATAGTCTCGCCTGTAGCGTAATAGATAAGCAACGAAAGACCCGATGCGCCGCCACCCATAATCTTTGCCGGCAAGATACAACCTATCCAACCAAAGGCGTAGCAGAACATACCAAGAGTCATCAATAAATACTCCTTCACAAGTGTCGCAACACTCGATTTACCTAACTCTAACATATCCAAAAAGGGTTATTAATGTTGCAAAGGTACAAAATTTTTGCCTTGATACATATTTTTTTCCAACAATCTTTTCTCCAACATTGCCCAAAGTGTCTCATTTCGCACCAAACCCCAATTCCTACCATAGTGATAACGGGGTGGTGCCTCGCTGGCAAAGCGTTCTACGACAATATCGGGGCGCAATCGCGAGAGTATCTGCGCAAAGAGGTCGATATACTGCTCAACCGTCCAAAAACGGAACATATCGGGGTTTGCATCGTACTGGTCCGCCATAGTCGTACCACGAAAAACCTGTAGCTGATGAAACTTGACCGTTGTCAGAGGCAGGGCATTTATAATATCGGTCTGGGCAATAAGTTCCTCATCGCTCTGACCCGGCAAGCCGAGAATAAAGTGAGCGCCGCAATGGATACCGCGCTCGGCTGTCATCTCAACAGCTCGCTGCGCCGCAGCAAAGTCGTGACCACGATTGACCGCAGCCAAAACCGCATCGTTGCAACTCTCAATGCCATACTCAAGCGCCACATAGTGACTCTTGGCAAGCGAGGCGAAGTAGTCCAACTTCTGTTCATCCACACAATCGGGGCGTGTACCGACCACAATACCTGCCACAAGGGGGTGCGAGAGCGCCTGGTCGTAGAGGCGCTTCAACTCCTCAAGCGGAGCGTAAGTATTTGAAAATGATTGGAAATAGGCGAGGTAGCGCGAGGCTGTACGATAGCGACGCTGATGAAACTCCACCCCCTCCTCTATCTGCTCAAGCACGCTCTTTGTCGGAGTGCAGTAAGAGGGCGTAAAGGCGCTGTTGTTACAAAATGTGCAGCCCCCGACCGATATTTTACCGTCGCGATTAGGGCAGGTAAAACCGGCATTGACGGCAACCTTCTGAACTCTGCTGCCGAAAAGACGCCTGAAATATGCGGCGTAACTATTGTATGGTCTATCGTCACCCCAAATATGCATAGCGCAAAATTAATTACAATTTTGGACATTTTGCAATAAATTTGTATATTTGTAAACTAAAACAGTTTTTCCAATGAAAGATAGACTCGAAATCGGTTACTACAAGTACACCATAGACTCACTGCCTGCCCAGGACAGAGTCCTTGTGGTAGAGGCTCAGGCCGCGTTGAAGAAGGCTTATCCAAAATACTCTGGCTTCAGCGTAGGCGCAGCTGTACGCCTTGCAAGCGGAAAGATTTTGCACGGTGCCAACTCTGAGAGCGAAGTGTTCCCTTCAGGCATCTGCGCCGAGCGTAGCGTGCTATACTATGCCGAGGCTATTCACTCCGACGACCCTGTTGTGGCTTTAGCTATCGCGTCAGACCCTTCGGAGCGCGAGTGTTACCCTTGCGGTGCGTGTCGCCAGGTAATTCTCGATGTGCAGCGTCGTCAGGGTCACCCTATTCGTCTAATTATGAGCGGCGGTGGCACAGCCTCTATTGTCGAGAACGCCGAGGCTCTATTACCATTTACATTTCAACTCTAACACAATGTTTCATCCAAACGACATACTCTTTGAAGACAACCACCTTATTGTGGTAAACAAGCGTTGCGGCGACCTTGTCCAGCCCGACCCTAACGGCGACTCGGCTTTAGAAAACGAGATTAAGGCCTTCATCAAGCAGCGTGACAATAAACCATTCGATGTATTTTTAGGCGTAGTACACCGAATTGACCGCCCCGTAAGCGGCGTAGTACTCTTTGCCAAGACATCTAAGGCGCTGAGCCGTATGAACGAGATGATTCGCAAGGGTGAAATCTCAAAAAGATATTGGGCCGTGGTCGAAAATCGCCCCGAGAACGAAAATGGCGAGCTGACACACTACATTCTACGCGATGGCAAGTCCAACCGTTCTTATTGTTACAACACCCCTAAGGGTGAAGCAAAGCGCGCGGTGCTGCGTTACGAAGTTCTCGGCTGCTCCGACCGCTACACCCTTGTAGAGGTGGAACTTCTCACAGGCCGCCATCACCAAATTCGCGCACAGCTATCAAAGATTGGCTGCCCAATCAAGGGCGACCTCAAGTATGGCGCCAAGCGCTCAAACCCCAATGGCGGTATATCGCTCCACTCGCGCTCAATGTCGTTTATTCACCCCGTTCGTAAAGAGCGTGTTACAATCGAAGCCCCCGTTCCTACAGACGACAACCTTTGGTTGTACTTCGCCCAATCACAAGCAGGTCTATAACAGAAAATCGTTCCAAAATAAAGTGCCCCAAAAGTTTTTTTGTCCAAACTTTTGGGGCATTTCTTTTTCCATTTTTGGTAAGTTTTTAATGTTATTAAAATAGTATTCTGCATTATATAGAGTTGTTTTTTGTTCAAACAACAAATTATTGCTATTTTTACGGAAGATTTCAACTTATAGAACACCTTATAACTATGCGTGCAGTTATACAGCGCGTCAAGAGCGCTTCGGTAGATATATCAAACGAGCGTGTCGGAGAGATTGAGTCGGGCGTACTTATTCTGCTCGGTGTCGAGGCGGCCGATACGGCTGAGGATATCGAGTGGCTTGCCGGTAAGATTTCACGCCTGCGCATCTTTGACGATGAAAATGGAGTTATGAACCTCGACATCACTCAGGTAGGCGGTCGTGCGTTGGTGGTAAGTCAGTTTACCCTCTACGCCTCAACCAAGAAGGGCAACCGTCCCTCTTATATCCGCTCCGCTCCCGAGCCAATATCAAGACCGATGTACGAGCAATTTGTCGCCCGATTAGAGCAACTGCTCGGAACAAAAGTCGAGACAGGAGTCTTTGGCGCCGATATGCAGGTAAGCCTTATAAACGATGGTCCTGTAACGATAATTATCGACACAAAAAATAGAGAGTAATTTTAACCTATCGATATGAAAAAACTGGCAACTTTTGCCGTTGTGCTACTCTGTTCTCTGGTCTCATATTCAGTTAGCGCGTGGAACGATATGGGGCATACCACCATCGCCTCGTTGGCGGAGCAACATCTAACCCCAAAGACCAAAGAGATGTGCAGAAAGTACCTCAACCACACCCTTCCATACTACGCTGCGTGGATGGACCAATGGAGAAATTGCCCGGGCTATGAGCATACAAGCAGTTGGCATACATATCCTGTAGATGAGCGCAACAAACGCTTCAAGGGCGAGAGTCGCGATGCGGCTTATCAGGCTATGCGTATAAGTAAGCAGATGCGTAAGTATGAAAAACTCAGCGACTCTATCGTGCGCGACAATCTGAAGTACCTCATACACCTGATTGCCGATATACACTGTCCTGTCCATATCAAGTATGCCAACGAGCCAAATTTGAAGCAAGGCTCACTGCGAATGAAGGGCAAAAAGTATAAGTTCCACGCCTTCTGGGACTCTACAATCGACTACTATCACAAAGGTATGAAGTGCGACGCCATTGCAAAGCAGTACGACACCTTTACAGACAAGCAGATTGCCGAGATTTGCAAGGGCAATATTGCCAATTGGGCAAAGGTTAACGCGGAGCAGATGCGCGAGATATACACATTGCTACCAATGAATAGCGAGGTAACAGCCGTATCGGAGGAAAATCACCAACGAATGAAGGAGATTACTATTCAACAAATGCGTCGCGGCGGCTATCGTTTAGCAAAGGTCTTAAATGGTATTTTTGATAAATAATAGACAATATGAGAAGATACATAACACTTGCCGTATCATTGCTATTCGTATATACAGCAACTGCGTGGAATAAGTTTGGACAACAGAGCATTGCCACTTTGGCAGAGCAAAATCTCACAGAGTCGGCTAAAGCACAAACAACCCAAATATTGGGAGGCAGCCTTAGCTCGGCAGCCTGGTGGTTGCAGAGCGTGGCAAAAGAGCCGGAGTATCAGCACACCAATTCGTGGCAGTTTATCCACCTCACAAAGGAACTTAAGTCCACAACCTCCTTTACCGAAGATGGCGTAGTTCAGATTGAGCGTTGCGTGGATATTTTGAAGCACAGAACCCAACATAGCGACTCAACCGTGGTAGTAACGCTCAAGACCCTCATCCATTTGGTTGCCGATATGCACAACCTCACCCATATCTGCATCGAGGGCGTTGAGTACTCCAACAAAAACTTCAACTTCAGGGTATCAAACGGCTTTACCGGCCCCAAAGAGGTTATTACAAAACTCTCTTGGCGTAAATTCTGGGAATCCAACATTGTCAACCGCCACGCTACTCTCTCCTGCGAATTGCTCGCCGAGGACCTTATGGTTTGCTATGGTCCAGAAAAGGGAAACTTCAGCAAAGGCGATGTTCGCCATTGGGCTGCCGATATGGGCTCTTTGAGCGCACCACTGTATGAGTGGGCAGTGCCTGACTACTATATGACCCGCGAGCAACACAATCGCCTGGTACAACTGAACGACAAGTGTATGGCACGCGCAGGATTTCGCTTAGCCGCGCTTTTGAATGACATTTTCAGGTAGGTTTTGGGTTAGTCTGGCAGCTTTATTGCCTATAATATTACCCGCAACCACTAAAATCACACCCGTAAATATTAGCACCGCGCCAACAATATTGGCGCGGTCTATTATATTCTGCCCTCGCAGTAGTGATAAAACTGCCGCCACAACGGGTTGAATATAGCGATAAAGCGCCGTATGCACAGCCGTAAGGTGCGATGCGCCCACATAGAGCAACCACATAGGCAACACCGTTCCCAAAATAAGAATATAAAATAGCTCCAACATCGGCACCAATGGCAGTCGCAGAGGGTTAAGCCCCTCTATCTGAGGCCAGAAAAAGGGTGCTGCCATAATAAAACCGATAATGTAATACCACCCCATTACCACCGTCTCGCCATATTTGCGCAGCTGACCCTTGATAAGCACCGTATTGGCTGCTATAGCCACGACCGCACACAACACCAACGCATTACCAAACGCCTCGCCCGTAGTGCCGAGGAGTGCTCTACCCCTATCGGAGAGTAACACCACCGCACCACTCAACGCCACCACCGCACCTACAATTTTCACTTTCGATATAGGTTGAGGCGCAACTATGTGAGCTGTTACGAGAGTAAACACAGGCCCCAGCGTAGCAATCGTAGAGGCATCTATGGGACTTGTCTGTGATGCACCCCACAAGAGCATATACATCCACCCATAGACAACCATAATCGCCACAACGAATATCGAGCCGAAATCCTCAAGCGTGATACGATATGACCGCCCCGAAAAGAGGGCAAAGGGGATAAAAAATAGCGCCGCCACCAACACCTGCAACATAAATATCTGCTGAAAGTCAAGGTAGTGCCTGGTAAGCGAAACATAAAACGAGAAGTTCGCTCCAAACAACACATTAGCCACAATCAGCGCTATATTGTACTTAACTCTGCCCATACCCACCCCATTGCAAACTCTGCGCCAAGAGTACAAACTCAATAAAAAGAGCTTTTTAAGTTTTTAAGCAACAATTAAAAGAGAGGTAAAGCGTAAATTATCGTCAAAAGGTAGTAGTTGCAACGCTCTTGTTTTTGGCTTGGTGGGAGCATACTTGTCTTGTGTGGTTATCAAAGCAAAAACAAAAAAACGACAGAAATTATGTCGTTATCTCGATAAATAGATTTATCGTCAAAAGGCAGTAGTTGCAACGCTCTTGTTTTTAGCTTGGTGGGAGCATACTTGTCGTATGTGACCATCAAGCTAAGAACAAAGAAAGGCAGCAAATGCTGCCTTTTCACGATAAATCTTGTGCCCAGAATAGGGACAACCAATTGTTTTTCGCTGAATACGCTTGTCGTTATGCCTATTAGTTTGATATATTTGTAAAACATCTATAAATCAATACTTTAAGCAAGGTGTAAACACTATTTTGCAATAGTACTACATAACATCCGTAAACACTTATAAACAAATAAGTGGGCAAAAAGTGGGCAAATTGTTTTGGTTTTTGCCCACTTTATTTATATCTTTGCGGTACATTATTGGAGTAATTATGGCAACAATCTATCTAACACTATCCGCAAAAGCGGATAAAGCAACCGGTTTGCACCGAGTTTTGGTGCGTTTCAAGCACGGCAAAATCGACCAAAGAGCAA
>JAFNYE010000167.1 GCA_017383345.1 Alistipes sp.
ATGTACTCTTCCAACGAGTGACCTTCAGAGATGATCTCTATCTTTTTACTACTCAAGTTAGAGGGCAGATAGAGGCGAATAGAGTCACACATTGCAGCAAGATTATCCTCGCGAACAGGATAGTATGACATTGCAACCGATGTATAGACTTTCACTTTGCCACCTTTGAGCGAAATAGAGTTAACTTTAACGCTAACGCCCTTAATTTCGCTACTGACAATACGGGTTAAAGTCTGAGCAATTTGTTCCTGCGCCTGAGCCGTAACCACAACTTTAGCAGCCGATGCAACAGGAGAAACAAAACCCAGCAACAGCGCAACAAAAAGCAGTATAATAATATTTCTTTGTTTCATAGAGCAAAGATACAAATTTGTTGCTAAATTTGCATTATGAGACAGACAATATTGACCATTTTCTTTTCAATAATGCTTTTAGGCTGCTCACGCACAGACAAACCGCTACAGCCTAATAGTTCCATTGTACCCAATATTACCATTGCGCAGCTAAAAGATATGTGCAAATGGGGCGTTATATATTTTAAGCAAGATGTGATTGTAAGCGGTACGGTTATATCGAGTGACCGCGAGGGATATATCAACAAAGAGGTCTATTTTGATGACGGCACAGCGGGTGCCAAGATACGAATTAATATGTTCTACAACAGCGTAGTATATCCCGAGGGTGTTAAAATAGCAATATCGCTTGATGGTTTAGGCGCAGGTATTGTGGGCGACATACTTACAATCGGTATCAAAGGCTACAACAACTCCATATACCCTCTGCAAAACGAATTTACAATTACAAAACATATTGCCCGCGGTGAGCAAATTGATACTCTCGAACCAATTGAGTGCACCCCTGAGCAGATTACACCGGCTCTTTGTGGCAGACTTGTCAAGGTTTGCAACCTAAAGCACACACCTATAGAGTCTGAGCCGATAGTAGCGGGTGGTTATCATAGATTTACAAACGAAAGCAATGGGCAATACCTCTATATATACATCGACCCCGAGTCGTATGACTACGGCGACTTTCTACCTAACCAAACCGTCGATATCACCGGCATAGCAACCCTCGCCACCACCCCACACGAACTCGAGGCTGTACCTGTACTCCGTCCTCGCTACCACAGCGACATTTGGCAATAAAAATAGGCGTATGAGCCATACGCCTATCAAATATTTTATCGCTTGTAACTATTTATCATTACTTTACTCGCTTGAGTACATCGAGCAGCAATCGCCAGAATTTATCGACAGTATCTATCTCAAGGCGCTCGTCAGGAGAGTGAACACCGCGCAATGTTGGGCCGAAAGAGACCATTTCGAGCTGTGGATACTTCTCCAGGAATAGTCCACACTCAAGACCCGCGTGGATAGCTCGTATTTTAGGTTCAACACCAAAAAGTTCCTTATAAGACTCTACAGACCAAGTGAGAATGTTTGACTTAGGATTTGGCGTCCAGCCAGGATAACCATCAGAGTGTTCAACCTCAGCACCCGCCAAAGCCAGAACTGCCTCAACGCTATGCATAGCATCTCTCTTTGCTCGCTCTACAGATGAACGCTGAGAGGTGGTTACAACAATCTTATCATCCACAAACTTAACTGAAGCCAAGTTGGTAGAGGTCTCAACAAGACCCTTCATAGTCTGCGACATAGCCAAAACGCCATTAGGCAGGCCTACCAGAGCAGAAAGCAGGCTGTGTTGAGTATCCTGATCGACAACAGGTTGCAATGCGGCCTGTGCCAATGTAATCTTAAGATTAGGCTCAGTAGGCTGATACATAGCTTTTACTGCTGATACATAGGTTGCCAACGCCGTCTCAAAGAGCAGAGCCGTATGCTCAGGCACTGCCACAACAGCATAAGCCTCGCGCGGAATAGCGTTGCGCAAATTACCACCGTCAAACATACCGAGACGAATACCAAAACGCTCAGCGTCATACAGAAATGCCGCCAAAATCTTATTAGCATTTCCCAACCCCTTATCTATATCATCTCCTGAGTGGCCACCCTTAAGACCGGCAACACCTACGCGATAAAACTCATAACCTGCAGGCAAAGTTTCAACCGAATAGTCAAACTTAGCCACAGTATCAACTCCACCGGCGCAACCGATAAACAGTTCACCCTCATCCTCTGAGTCAAGGTTAATAAGGTACTTGCCACTAAGCATACCCTCACCGAGGTTAAATGCACCGGTAAGACCTGTCTCCTCATCGACAGTAAAGAGCGCCTCAATAGGGCCGTGTTCAGCTTCAGGATCAACAAGCAGAGCCAAAGCCGCAGCCATACCGATACCGCAGTCAGCGCCCAATGTTGTACCGTCAGCCTTAACCCAACCATCGACAATCATAGTGCGAATAGGGTCAACATCGAAATTATGGACGGTATCTGAGTTTTTCTCACACACCATATCCATATGAGACTGAAGCACTACCGCCGGAACACCCTCATAGCCTACAGTTGCACCCTTCTTGATAACCACATTACCAATATCATCACGCTTATACTCTAAATTATGCTTTTGCGCAAAATCTATTAGGTAGGCAATTATCTTCTCCTCCTTTTTTGACGGACGCGGAACGCGTGTAATCTCGTCAAATATCTCCCAAACCAATTGGGGTTTAAGTTCTCTGATACTCATATTTTTACTCTTTATAAATTAATACCACAGCTGTTGCCGAAACTCCGAGTTCCTCGCCTTCAAAACCAAGATGTTCGGTCGTAGTTGCCTTAACCGACACACTTTCGACGCTCAAACCAACACATAGGGCTATCTGTTCGCGCATAGAGTCAATATGGGGGCGCAACTTTGGTCGCTGCATAGCGATAGTAGAGTCTATATTGGAGATTTTATACCCCTTCTGCTCCACAAGAGCGACAACTCTTCTGAGTAATACTCTTGAGTCTATACCCTTAAACTCAGCCGAGGTGTCGGGAAAATGTTTTCCAATATCGCCCAAAGCGGCCGCTCCCAAAATAGCGTCGCAAATAGCGTGAATTAAAACATCACCATCGGAGTGAGCAATGCACCCCTTAATGTGAGGTATCTCTACCCCACCAAGCACCAAACGAAGACCTTCGCCCAGCGCGTGAACATCATATCCGTGACCAATTCTAAACATCATACCACAAAATTACAAAATAAAATCGAGAGTATAAAATAAATTCGGTGTGATATTTGCCACAAAAGTATCGTAATCAAAAACTATACAATTATGAAACGCAAAATCTTTACACTTCTCGCGCTGATTGTAACAGCTGTGCTATTTACCGTTGTTGTTCACTCTCAGTCAAGCAAAATCACACACAAAGCAGCTACAACGGAGCAAAAACCAATCAATGACACACGCGAAGAGCGCCATAAAGCCCGCGAACAGCGCCGTGCCGAGCGTTTGGCGGCATACGAGCACTTTATGGACTCAATCGTACTTTCACGAAATTTTAAGTTTGTGCCTATGGATATTCAGCAAGAGCCAGCTGGTTCAACCAGACAGCTCAACAATCCGAACTATGAACTCTCGGTTTGGGACACAGAGGTTGATATATGTTTGCCATATATTAAAGGTGTAACCCCTCCATACTACTTTGTCTTGTTAAACTACACTTTGCCTTCTGTTTCGCGCTACATTACCGAGCAGACTCGCGACGGATGGAATGTGTCGTTCTCATCTTCGCTCTTCTCCGCTACAGAATACAACTTCTCACTGGACATATACACCTCATCGGGCAGTGCCACACTGACAATATCATCAACCTGGTATCCCGATGTGCAATATGACGGCTCGATTATTAGCATAAATTAATTTTATGTGCGCATAAGAGCCAAAAAACTGAAAAAAAGTTCACTATCCCGTATCAACGAAAGAAAAAAAGAGTATCTTTGTGGCGTAGAAGGTGTCTTGTTGTGACAAAGACAACAAGATGAAAAGGAAATTCGGTGCAAATCCGAAACAGTACCTGCTGCTGTAAGTTCCTATCCATTAAGGATAAATGTTTGGGCAACGAGCCATTGGGAAACCGAGAAGGCGCACGAACGGAACAAGTCAGAAGACCTGCCTCTACCAAATATGATTTATCGACCTGCAGGAGAACGGGGAAAATCAAAACTATTTCAGAGGCTAAATTAGCGCGCAATAAGGCTGCAAAGAAGAGTTTTGACTTAAACGCTGTAATCCTAAGGGTTACAGCGTTCTTTTTTTGTTTAACATTCTAACAGAGTATTAGAAATGAAAAAACTTTTTTGGGCAGCCTTAGCAATGGTACTATTTGTAGGCTGTAAGTATGACGACTCCGAGATTTGGGGAGAAATTGGGCAACTAAGAGAAGAGGTAAATCAGAATAGTGAGGATATCGCCACACTTTCTGCTCTTATCGAGGCCCTGAACAGAGGTAAAGTTATAGTATCGACGGAACAAATTGCCGAGGGTGTTGTTCTGACATTCAGCGATGGTAGTACCGTGACCATCAAGAATGGATTGGACGGTAAAGATGGTCAAGATGGCAAAGATGGCGCCAATGGCAAAGACGGCAAGGATGGAGCCGATGGCAAAGATGGTCAAGATGGAACCAACGGCAAAGATGGGGACTCGTTCTTTGTGTCAATTATCGAGGATGAGCAGACTGTGACCATTATACTTGCTGACGGCCGAGTAATTGTTCTTCCCAAAGCGACATCAGACAACGAGCAGCCTTCGTACGAATTACGAGTGCTTACATTTGAGGATAATGATGCAATGTTTGAGCCATACCAACTTGGCTACTATAACGGCAGTATCGGTTGTTGGAGCGATTTGGTTGATCCGCTGCAATATGGTGGAGATTTGTTATACAATATGAGCGGTGGAACATACCATTGGGCAGACAATGGGAACACCTATCTCTCACACAGTTTTGCCGTTCCATATTGGACCGGAGGCCACGCATTGTCAAACTATGCCCTTAGCGACTATGCGACTTTACCTAATGGCTACTATGGTTGGTACGAGCTGCAACTTGCCACACCAATGGGTGGACACAACGGCTCTGCAAACTTTTGCGTACATAATGGTTATCGCGACGACTTTAACGCCGGAATATATGATGCACAGTTACAAGGTTTTGCTTTTGCCGACAACATAGAGAGAGTTATAGACCATATGTATGTTACAAACACTTGTTATGTTCTCAACTCACTGATTTATGGCGACGGTTTTGCTCCGCCAGCAATAGAGCAGACTATATATAAGATAGTAGCCTACGGATACGATGCATCAGACACCCTCACTGCATCGACCGAATTGGTTCTTTGTCAGGGCACTAATCCTATAACAGATTGGGTCAAGTTCGACCTGTCGGTTTTAGGCAAAGTGGCAAAGGTGTTATTTAACTTTGCACCGAGCGATGACCTTATAGGAGACTACGGAATGAACACACCTGCTTACTTCGCATACGACGATGTAGCAGTACAATTTGAATAAAATGAAAAGACTTTTTATCGCACTTTTTATCGCTTTAACTACCCTATCCTGTAACAAGGATGGGGTAATTAGAGCCGAAGGTGGAGTACCACAAATTACATTAGACAACCCTACGGCTGTCTATAGCGTCAAAGTAGGTAACAGCATCACTATCAACCCAACATATACTTACACCGATGAAAACACAGTATATAATTGGAGCATTGATGGTGTAACTGTCTGCACAGATCCGCAATTTACATACAAGGCAAACATTTCAGGCCAGATATACATCACCATTGAGGTTGCAAACACCTACGGCACAGATAGCGAGGTTATCCGAGTGGATGTGTCGGACATAGAAATTCCGACTATCACGCTCGCTGCTCCAGAGCAGATAAGTTTTGTTGTGGGCTCACTTTATACCTTTACAACATCGCTTAAACAAACATCCCTAAAGACCGATATTGTCTGGACTCTCAACGACAAAGTTGTAGGCGATCAACGCAGCTACCTCTTTACAGCTCAGAGCGCTGGAGTATATATTCTGACCGTAACGGCAACAAATAGCGACGGCAAACATAGCGACTCTATTGAGATTACTGTTCTCAATGCTGAGGATATGCCGTTTATATGGGAGTTTGAGAGCGATATGCTGCACGGCGTGGTTGGGCGCGAGGTGGTAATCAAGCCGACCAAAGTTAGCGGTCATCAAAATGTGGATTATTACTGGTTATCACTCAATCAGCCACAAGACTCTTCGCGCGAAAACTACTACAAATACACTCCTCAAACGACCGGTCGCCATACAATCAAGGCCAATGCTTCTACTATTATCGGTTCGCAAACTATAGCTACAAGCCTGATATTTACACTCGATGTTTACGAGGAGGGGCAATTTGTCCGCCCAGCTACAAATAGTTCTGCTTCGCAATGCAACAAAGTCTATGAATACACTCCTGCTCCTGGGCAGTTTATAGGCGACAACTACACTGCCTCAACACCTACACAGGCCTGCGAAGTGGCTCTACAGCGTATGCAGCAGGGGTTATACATTAGTTTAGGAGGCTTTGGAGGTTATATTGTAGTAGGATTTGACCATAGTATCAGCAATGGCGAGGGCTACGACTTTGCAGTAGCCGGCAACTCTTTTGGCACATCGTCTGAGCCAGGTATTGTTTGGGTTATGCAGGACGAAAATGGCGACGGAAAGCCCAACGACACTTGGTATGAACTTGCAGGTAGCGAAACGGGCAAAGAGGGTACGGTGCGCGATTATGAAGTAACATACTATAGACCAAATGGTGCAGGAATGGATGTGTTGTGGGTTGACAATATGGGCAATAGTGGCACTATAGACTATCTGCCGACATATCACAAACAGGAGTACTACTACCCACAATGGATTGAAGCCGATAGTTATACTCTACGAGGAACGCTGATAAAGGCCCGCAACTACGACAAGTACGGCAATGGAGCTATGTGGATACAACCGCCATACGATTGGGGTTATGCTGACAACTATTCATCATCAGACCGTCTTGCAGATGGAGAAGGCAGCGAAAACAACGCTATGCCTAACGGTTTGGATATATCCAATGCCATAGATCATAGCGGCAAGAGTATTAAACTTGACTTTATAGACTTTGTTAAGGTACAAACCGCCTGCAATACCAAGAGCGGATGGCTTGGCGAGAACTCGACCGAAATTTTTGCAATCTATTCGTTATAAGATATATGAACAGCCTACGACATTTTTTTCTTATGGTTGTTGCCATAACTCTTCTACTCACAGCCGCTCAAAGCTGTATGAAGTGGGAGTATGGTACTATGGAGGAGTTTAGGGTATCGGAGTCGGGGCTGTTCATCTGCAACGAGGGTAATTTTCAATACGGTAACGCTACCCTTTCATACTACAATCCCGAAACAGGCGAGGTTGAGAACGAAATTTTTGCTCGTGCCAATGCAATGAAATTGGGCGATGTGGCGCAAAGTATGGTTATCCGCGACGGCATAGGTTGGATTGTTGTCAACAACTCCCACATCATCTTTGCAATAGATATCAACACCTTTCGCGAGGTTGACAGAATAACCAACATTGCTTCGCCTCGATATATTCACTTTGTTTCGGACACAAAGGCCTATGTAAGCCAAATTTGGAACAACCGCATATACATTGTCAACCCCAAGACTTTCGAGATTACAGGCGACATTGTATGTCCTAATATGACAATGGAGTCCGGCTCAACCGAGCAGATGGTCCAGGTGGGTGACTATGTATTTGTTAACTGCTGGTCTTACCAAAATCGCATCCTAAAGATTGACACCCGCACAGATACCGTTGTGGCAGAACTCACCGTCGGAATACAACCCACTTCACTCACATTGGACCGCAACGGCAAACTTTGGACAATAACCGATGGCGGTTTTGCAGGCTCACCCTATGGTTTTGAAGCTCCCGCATTATACTGCATCGACCCTGAGAGTTTTACAATAGAGCGTCAATTTTCATTCAGATTGGGTGACGCTCCATCCGAAATACAAATCAATGGATCAAAAGAATGCCTTTATTGGATAAACGATGATATTTGGGCAATGGATATATCGGCCGAGCGTCTGCCTGTGCGCCCTATAATCGAAGCGCGCGGAACAAAATACTACGGACTTACAATAAGTCCGACAAACGGCGATATATACATAGCTGACGCAATAGATTACCAGCAGCAGGGTGTGATATATCGCTACAGCGCAGAAGGCGAACTGAAAGATGAATTTTATGTAGGTATAATACCCGGTGCATTTTGTTGGAAATGAGAAAGTTGTGCTACATACTCCTATTAGTTGCTGCCGTTGCTACCGCTCAAGAGAGAACTGTGGCAATTGATGGCGTGACTATTATGGGCACACGCCCAATGAAGGATATTGGCCTACAGCAGACCAAACTCGACTCTGTTGCACTTAAACAAAATGTCGCACTCTCATTGGCCGATGTACTGAGTTTTGGCAGCTCTATATTTGTAAAGAACTTTGGTCGAGCAACTCTTTCAACCGTATCTTTTCGCGGAACATCACCCTCACACACACAAGTGTCGTGGAACGGTATGAAGATAAACAACCCAATGTTGGGTATGACCGATTTTTCAATGATACCATCGTACTTTATTGACGATGCGACCCTGCTTGCCGGCACATCGTCTGTAGGTGAGACGGGTGGTGGCTTAGGTGGTGCCATAAAGCTCAACACACAACCCGTAAAGCAGCGAGGCTTTAATCTGCAATTTATTCAGGGCATCGGCTCGTTTAAGACCTTTGACGAATTTCTGCGACTCACATACGCAACAGACCGTTGGCAGTTTTCGACCCGCGCTCTCTATATGACATCAGCCAATGACTACAAATACCGCAATCACGACAAAAAGGAGAATATATACGACCAGAATAACAATATCATAGGTCAATATCATCCAATAGAGCGCAATCGTAGCGGCTCATATAAAGATTTGCACATTCTGCAAGAGATATACTACAACACCGGACGCGGCAATCGTTTTTCGCTCAATGCGTGGTATATAGGCTCTAACCGAGAGTTACCAATGCTTACAACAGACTATGGCGAGCAGAGCGACTTTGACAACCGTCAACGCGAACAGACACTACGCACCGTTATAGGTTACGACCACCTTCGTCGCAACTACCGAATAGGTGCAAAGGTGGGTTATATCTACTCGTGGATGGCATACGACTACCTTCGCGACCCAGGCAACGGCATAATGACCGTTATGACCCGTTCCCGAAGCAAGATAAACACTATCTATGCCCAAGCTGATGCAGAGTATCATCTAAGCGACAAATGGCTCTTTTCTGCCAATATAGATGCACATCAACACTTTGTTATAAGCAAAGATAAGAACATCATACTCCAGCAGGGTGGCACAGGAATTATAGGCTACGACAAAGCCCGCATAGAGCTTTCAGCCGTTGTCAGTGCCAAATGGCGACCAATTGAGCGTTTCGGCGTAGGAGCAACTCTACGAGAGCAGATGTATGGAAAAGAGTTTACGCCGTTTATACCGGCTCTATTTTTAGATGGTGTACTCTCCAAGCGCGGCTCTGTAATTCTCAAAGCCTCGGTTTCGCGTAACTATCGCTTCCCGACACTTAACGACCAATATTTCTTACCAGGTGGAAATCCAGACCTAAAATCAGAACAAGGTTTTACTTATGACGCTGAAATCAGCTTCAAAGTAGGTAAAAAAGATAGATACACGCTATCTGGCTCGGCTGCGTGGTTTGAGAGTTACATTGACAACTGGATACAGTGGCTACCTACAACCAAAGGTTTCTTCTCGCCTCGCAATATCAAGCGTGTTCACAGCTACGGAGTAACTCTCAAAGCCTCCTTTGACGCTAAACTGCACAAAGATTGGAGGCTTACATTGGACGGCACAGCAGCCTGGACTCCATCAATTAATATTGGCGAAAAAATATCACAAGCAGACCTATCTGTTGGTAAGCAACTACCTTATGTACCCAAATATACAGCCAACCTTATTGGCAAAATATCGTGGAAAAGTTGGGCATTGACATACAAGTGGTGTTATTACAGCAGACGATATACAATGTCAAGTAACGAAATTACCCTATCAGGCTCGCTTCCACCCTACTTTATGAATAACATATCACTTGAAAAAGATATTAACTTCAGATGGGCAAATATCAATATAAAGGGAGCAATAAACAACCTATTCAACGAAGAGTATCTATCTGTTCTATCACGACCAATGCCGGGTATAAATTTTGAGGTTTTTATCGGCATAACTCCAAAATGGAGAAAACAATAAAGGCTTGTCATCGGACAAGCCTTTACTGTTCAAATTACAGCTGATTAATACATCAACGAGTAGTCGTAATCGCCTGTAATCTGAGTCTGGACATAAGTACGACCAAAGCGGTCTGTTGCCTCAACGCGGATTGTAGCACTCTTATCTTTCAATGTGTACTTATACATTGTAAAGGCATTGGAGAGATAGTTCGCTCGACTTCCACCTGTATAGCCACGACCAACAACACCGATATGGTAACCGATTGCCCACCAGTCCTGACTCGACTTTGTTGAAGGCTTTGTTGGATTACCGGCAGCAGGAGAGTGCTTATAGTTGCTAATTTTGGTCATATTGCCTGTATAAACACCATTTTCATAGACCTTAACCACCCACTTTGAATCGTTGTTAAATACATTTGCAAGCAGAACGCCATCACCATGCTGGAGTGCAATATCCTCGTGAGTACCGCCACACTTAAGATTACCACGATATAGACGAATTTGGTAATCGCGATCGTTCATACCCTTATTTACGCCCTTATAATACCAATTCTTGATAGTATTACCACTGATATCATAAACGCCATAGCCATTAGGACAGCCGTCACCATTGACACGCGACCACCACCAAGCACCACAAACAGCTGCGTGAACATGCTCGTACATACCACCTGTAAGAGTAGGCTCGTTTCGCATATAGTGAGTATGGCCTGACATAATATGGGTCTCCTTGAACTGCTTGAGCAAAGATACAACCTTCTGCACATTCTTATTGGATGAGTTGGTAATAGGTATATGCACGCAGAAAATAACCATTTTATCCTTAGGAACGAATGACAAATCCTGCTTAAGCCACTCATACTGTTCATCAGTAAAGCACATTGTATATTTTGCAGCGTCGTTATTAGCAGTCCACTGCATATTACGCATACAAACAATATGAGCATCGCCACGATCCCAAGAGTAGTTGATTGGGCCAAATACATCCTCAAATGCACGCTGAGCCTTGATATTATAAGTCGATGAAGTCTCATCCGGCTCAATAATTATAGATGAACTGAAGTATGTATAGTCGTGGTTACCCATAGTCTGGAACACAGGCATACCAATATTGGATTTAGACATATGTGTACGCAAGTGCGGCATCTGCGACACGCAGTTGCGGCTGCCCTCCGAATAAGTCACATCGCCCAATGTAACACCATAACAAGGAATACCTTTCTGATTTATATGCGTGCGAATATCGGCAACAGTCTCGTTGACAAATCTTGTGCGGTGAGATGCATCCTTGCATTGCGGGTCGGCAAGACATAAGAGTGCAAACTCACTCTCTTTACCACCACTCAACTTCGACAGAGTAAAGTTATAATCAATCAGGCTCGGGTTATAGCGCATATAGAACATTGGCTGACCATCATTACCTGTTACAACCTGACAATCTGAAGGAATGGTATAGTATATATACCACGCGTCGTGATGAGTATTTATTTTGTAATAACCATCTGAATTGGTCTTAACAACAGTATAACCATCCGACACCAAGACACCCGCAGCAGGAGTACCGTCGCTATATTTTATATATCCGTTTGCCATTGGCTCCACAGGAGCATCCTTCAAAGACTCAACAAACACACGAATATCATCGACGAACATACGGTTAGTTGTAGTTGCCGACTCACCGCCACCGATAGCAATAGAGCCACCAGATGGAACGCCCTCAAGAACAACTGAATACTCCTTCCAATCAGCAACGGTTGTACCATCGAGGGTAAGTTTTACCTCATTAGCAACTTGAGCGTAGTCCATTCTATTGTCTGCCTGCAACTGTGCCTTTGTAAGCGCACGAACAGACATTGACTTCTCTGTCGCATTGATTTCGTGCTTCAACGGATCGCCATAAGGGGCTGCATTAAAGACAACTCGCACTTTGGCAACCTTACCCACAGGAATTGAGTTCAAAACAGGAGTGGTAACAAACGAACGGTTGCCACTTGTGCCAATCTTAAGATAACCCGGACGCGAGCATACAGAGCCTCCATCTGCACCACTCTTGCCACCAATCCAACCCCAATCCTGAAGTTTCATATCATCTACAAGACCACCAAGTGTATTAAACAGACCTATCTCAGTGGCACAACTTGACATATAATAGCCCTCGTTGGTCGGATGGATTTGACCCTTAAGAGGTGCTTGATCAAAAGATGTTAAAGTTTTTCTATCCGTACGAGACACACCTGCAGCACGAGTAGTAATATCGCCTGCATAGATAATCGTCTCAAAGTTTTCAAACGCAATAAGGTCACCCGCTTGCGCATTTTGCTTAACAATTGCTGCTTTGCTCGCAAGAGGGACACGGGTTGACATCTGCACCGGCTTTGCATTAGAAGTACCGTCAGTCAAGTTATGAACCTTAACAAAGTAGCTTGTCGCAGGCTCCAAGCCTGGGAAGATAAAGCGCGGAGGGGTAATATTGGCTGTAAAAAGGTCTTCGTTCCTGACTACATCTTTACCCTGAATATTATCAACGCTCAACACAAGATTTGTACAAGCCTGGTCGCTATATAGTTCTACTTTATATGTCTTGGTAATGTCAGTGGCGTAATTACCAGCCTCGTTTGGCAACATCTCGGTCAAATATGGGATATTTGAGGCGGTAATTGTCCACGCAACTGCCAAAGTAGAGTCGGTAGCACGAACAAGGCGCACATTGAGGTTAGGGTCAACCTCCGGCTCCGGATCCTCTGGCTGCTCCATAATCATACCGAGGCTATAGAAGTACTCACCCTGCTTGAGCTTAGACTTATCCTCAACCTGGACAAAATCCTCAACAGAGAGCTTGACAGTATATACACCACCAGCCTCAAACTTTTGCTCAGGGGTATGACAGAAGGTGTAAGTACCCTTATCTGTAACCACATCAAAGACAACCTTACCTGTAGCAGCCTTAAAATTCACAGGCGCAATGGTGGCCCAACCGTTATTGCTCTTATGCTTCACGGGAACTGCGTAGGTAAGAGTTAGTTTCTTACCCGAGGAGGATAAGAGTTTGCACTGCTCCACATCAACGCTTGATACACCTGCGACACCCACCTGCTCGGTAACAACTGTAACAGAGCGGATTTCACGATCAGGGTGCAATGTAATATCGTAGTTAATAATTGCACCGGCTATATTAAAATCAAAGGTTTGGTTATCTGCCGATGTTGCCAACAGTACAACTTTATCACCCAAATTTGAGCCTTTTGCTGTACTAAATCTCTGCTCTGCAGGAATAGTAACACGCAACGCTCCGTTAGACAATGTTGCTGTTGATGCTGGATAAACAGCATACAGGTTTGAGTTTGCTGCCTCTAATTTACCCGTAAAAGTACCATTTGCCGCTCCCGCGCCACTCTTGAGTGTAAACACAGCGCGGCTCTTCAAATCGGTAAGGGCAATCTTATCGGATGTGCTCCAGAAGCTCTGAAAATCATCGCCTACAATAGTACTACTCACGCGAGTATTCACAATTTTACCCACAACCGAAGTGATTTCAGTTGTCTGATCTGTTGATTGCTCATTGTCCAATTCGCCCCCTGTTTTAGTACAAGAGAAGGCAAGAAGACTCAAAGACCCAAAAAACAATACTATTTTTTTCATATTTTATAAATTTATTTAACTAACATCAATGAATAATCGTAGTCCTGGGTAATCTCCGACTGAACATAAGTACGCCCAAATCTATCTGTAGCTTCTACACGCACAGCAGCATTTTTATTCTTCAGAGTGTACTTATAAAGGTGGAAACCGCTTGTCATATAGCTCGAACGCGATGCGTTTTTTACACCGATAAGGTAACCTATAGCCCACCAATCCTGACTTGACCTTGTAGAAGGTTTTGTTGGATTATCTATACCTGTACCCTCGGCAGGTTCCTCCTTTCTATAAGCAATCTTGCTCATTGTGCCACTATAAACATTATCCTCATAGACCTTAATAGTCCATTTATCATCGGCATTAAAGACATTGGCAAGAATAACATTATCACCATGCTGCTGAGCAAAATACTCATACGGTCCGCCACTCTTATGATTACCGCGATAGAGGCGTATTTGATAATCACGGCTATTCATACCCGTATTGACGCCCATATAATACCAATTTTTAATGGTATTACCCTCAATATCATAGACACCAAAGCCATTAGGTGTGCCGTCACCATTGGTATTTGATCGCCACCACGCACCGCATACTGCTCCGTGCACATGTTCATATACACCACGCGACAATGTTGGCTCATTACGAGTATAGTGTGTATGGCCAGCCATAATATGAGCCTCCTTGTATTGAGCGAGTTGAGCAATTACATTTTGCACATTCTTTCCATTGCCATTAACTAAAGGGATATGTACACAAAGTATAACAAGTTTATCCTTTGGCACATATTTAAGGTCCTGCTTTAGCCACTCATATTGTTCATCACTAAATCCTGTGGTATAGTTACCACCATTAACATTATCATTCCATAGCATATCGCGCATACTGATAATATGTGCATCTGCTCTATTCCACGAATAGTTTATCGGACCAAATATCTCCTCAAAAAGGCGCTGAGCCTTAATATTATAGGTTGAAGAGGTCTCGTCGGCTTCAATAGGGCTGGACGGATTAAAGTATAGATAGTCGTGGTTACCCATTGTTTGGAAAATAGGGAAACCGACCTTATCCTTACTCATATGCGACCTCATATATGGCATTTGAGGCGTTGTATCCGATGAGTTACCAGAACTAACGATATCGCCCAAGGTGACACCATAGCAAGGTGAACCATTATTTTTAGCAAACGAGTTTAGGAATGGTACAGTTTCATTTATAAAGCGAGTACGATTTGATGAATTACTACACTGAGGGTCTGCAAGACACAACAGACTAAATCTTTCATCTTTGCCATTAGGCTGCTTGACAATCGTAAAATTATAGACAAACTGCGACTTATTATATTTTGTAAAGAAATATGGAGATCCATCATTAGTAATCATTACCTGACAATCTGAGGGCAACGAGTAGAATATATACCACGCATCTTGGTGTGGAGTAAGAGAATATGTGCCATCTGTAGCGGTCTGCACAACAGAAAAACCATCTGACACCGATACTCCCGCAGCAGGAGAGCCATCGCTATAAACCACACGACCCTTGGCTATAGAGCCCGGTTCTGGCTCTGGGTCTGGTTCGCTAATTCCTTTGTCGCTATAATACTTACCTTCATCAAGTAGTTCTTTTTCTGCGACCTGAACAAAATCCTCAACCGATAGTTTTATTACATAAGAGCCACCTGCCTCATATTTCTCATTAGGCTTATGGCAAAAGATATATTGGCCACTCTGAGTCTGAATATCATACAAAATGCGGCCTGTAGAGCTCTTAAAATCGACAGGCACTATTGTCGCCCAGCCATCAGTAGATTTACCCTTAGGTTGGTTGATATATGTTAAAGTAAGACTCTTACTATCAGCCAAAGTTAGAGATTGTTGCGAAACATTAAAGCGGCACTTACCTGCTATATTCAGATTATCGGTTGTCATCGTGAGCGACTTGATAACCTCATCTGACGGCAGAGTAATATCAAAACGAAGAATTGACGCAACATTGGACATCGTAAAGTTTTGTCCGTCGGTTGACTTACCAAACATTACCACCTTATCCTTCAAGTCGGTACCACGCTTGGGGGTAAAGGTTTGATCCGCTGGGATATTACAAGAAAAATTGTTTTTGTTCAATGAGACTCCTGCTGCAGGATAAACTGCATAAAGCGGAGTCTTCGTACTCTGCAATGAACCTGAGAATGTCGCACTAACACTACCCTCACCACTGCTAATGGTAAAAGTAGCCATCTTCTCCATATCTGTTACCAACAAAGCATCGTTCTGACTCCAATAAGACTGGTAGTCACCCGAAGCCTGAACAATAACTGAAGCACGGGTTGAGTTATCAAAACGCGCAGATATTGAGGTAACTGCGCCACTGGGAGTTTGGCCGGAACTTGGATCTTCGACCGGAGGGATAACCTCATCCCCCTTATTACAAGCAATGGCCAAAACAAATGCTAAAATAGCATAGAAGATTTTAATCATAGATAGGTTTATTAGTTTGGTTGCAAATATACTAAAAATATTATATCTTTGTCGAGATTTGGACCAAAAAACGATAGATATATCGGCCAAAGCAGACAAAAACTAAATAATTTATAAAATTATTTACACCATAGACCATATTTATGCAAGCATTAGTATTTCCCGGACAGGGCTCCCAAATATCTGGAATGGGCAAAGATTTATACGAAAGTTCAGCTGTAGCCAAAGAGATGTTTGAACAGGCGAACCAGATTATAGGCTTTAGAATTACCGACATTATGTTCTCAGGCACAGCCGAACAACTACGCCAAACAGATGTAACACAACCCGCCGTTTTCTTACACTCTGTTATTCTTGCGGCCACTCTCGGACTTACACCCAAAGGGGTAGCCGGCCACTCATTAGGCGAATTTTCGGCCCTCGTTGCAGCTGGCGCATTAGACTTTGAGTCAGGACTTAAATTGGTTATCAAGCGTGCCTCAGCAATGCACAAAGCCTGCACCGAAAACCACGGAACAATGGCTGCAATCCTTGCACTGGCTGATAACAAAATAGAGGAGATATGCTCTCAAATTGACGGCATTGTCGTTGCTGCAAACTACAACTGCCCCGGACAGCTGGTAATATCAGGCGACACCGAAGCTGTCACACAAGCGTGCGAGCAACTCAAAGCTGCTGGTGCTCGCAGGGCATTACCGATACCTGTAGGTGGAGCATTCCACTCCCCTCTTATGGAGAGTGCCAGAGCAGAACTGAAGCAGGCTATAGACGACACTCATTTCAACACACCCATCTGCCCCGTATATCAAAATGTAGATGCATTGCCACATACCGATCCTGAGCAGATTAAAGCCAACTTGGTAGCACAATTGACCGCTCCGGTACGATGGACACAAATAATCAACAATATGGTTGCCGACGGCTTCAATTCGTTTACCGAGATAGGTTGTGGCACTGTATTACAGGGCCTTATCCGCAAAATAAACAACAATGTAGAGGTCAATTCCATCAGTAATCTTTAAGATTTTTAAGATTTTTGGAAAATTTTTTAATAAAGAGTGGTTAGTTTCCACTCTTTTTTACTATATTTGTAGCGGTAAACAAATAAAACGACAATAAAGATGAGTTCACTAATAGATTTCTTCAACAACCAAGAGGGTGAAAATAAAGGCTTGTTGCAGAAAAATAACATTATCAAGCGCAATATCATTGCCTATATGGCAGTCAATGGCGAATCGACTCTGGCCGAGCTTACAAAAGAGTTGAGAATAAGCGTTCCTACTATTACCAAATTGGTACAGGAGCTTGTTGATGAAGGTATCGTAACCGATTTGGGCAAAGTTGAGACCCCGGGCGGTCGTCGTCCAAATGTTTTCGGATTGACAAACACCGCCATATACTTTGCCGGCATCAATGTTGGTCGTGACCGAATGACATTTGTTATCACAGACTTGCAGAACAATATTATCCGCGAGGTTGTTGACGATACTTTTGAACTAAGCGACCGTAGCCAATGCTTGACGAAGATTTGTGACAACATAGACAACTTTATCAACACCTGCGGTATTGACAAGAACCACATTTTAGGCATCGGCGTGTGCATTGTGGGTCGTGTAAACACCCAACAGGGTCGCTCATACAAGTACTTCACAAGTGTGGAGACATCGCTCAAAGAGATTATTGAGCAGCGCGTAGGTATTCGTGTTTTGGTTGAGAACGACACTCGCTCTCGTTGTTACGCCGAGTACACATACGGCCGATCTAAGGATGAGAGCAATGTACTCTATCTCCACTTAGGACTGGGCGTTGCAATCGGTATTGTTGTAAACGGCAAATTATTCTACGGAAAGAATGGTTTTGCTGGTGAATTTGGACATATTCCGTTCTTTGACAATGAGAAGATTTGCTTCTGCGGTAAGAAGGGATGTCTTGAGACCGAAGTATCGGGTATAGCGATTGAAGAGAAGATGAGCGAACTGATCCGCAGCGGTGCGAACTCTATATTGCGACCTAAGTATGAGAGTGGCCAGACAATCCACATCAATGACATTATCAACGCTGCCCGCAACGACGACAACCTCTCTATCGAACTTATCGAGGAGGCTGGCGAAAAGATTGGTAAGGCTGTAGCAATTCTTATCAACATATTTAACCCTGAGACCGTTATAGTGGGTGGTAACCTCGCTGCCGCAGGTGACTATGTAATGCTTCCGCTTAAGAGCGCAACAAACAAATACTCACTCAATTTGGTATATAAAGACACAAAGTTCCGATTGTCAAAGATGAGCGACAATGCTCCAGCGTGGGGTGTGGCAATGCTTATCAGAAACCAAGTAATCGGCTTGTAAAATGGTCAGGCTGGTTGGCAAAAAATGCATACTGCGTAGTGTCGAATCTTCGGATGTCGGCACTATTCTTTTGTGGGAAAACGACCCCGATTTAGCACAATTCAGCGACCCACATCAGACATATTCAGCCAAACAAATAGAGCAATTTATAGTCAACCAGCAACTCGGTTTTAAGGCTAATGGGCAAATCAGGTTGATGATTGAGGTAAACGGCAGTGCTGTTGGCGCGATAGACCTCTTTGACTACGATGGCAACAATGCTGAAGTGGGCATATTGATTTACGACCATAACGATAAAGGCAAAGGCTATGCGACGGAGGCGTTGGAAATAGTCAAGCGAGAGGCCCGCACAATGGGCATAACACAACTTAGCGCAGAAATTGCAGAAGAGAATAATGCAAGTTTAAGACTATTTGAACGATGCGGATTTGTAAAATTTGATAAAAATAGGTATTTTTGTAGTATGAAAAGAGCTGTAGCACCTTCAATACTATCTGCCGACTTTGGCAATCTTGAGCGTGACACGCTTATGCTCAACCGTTCGGCAGCCGAGTGGGTACACATTGATGTGATGGATGGAGTGTTTGTACCAAACATTTCATTCGGTTTCCCTGTTCTTAAAGCAGTAACCAAAGTCAGCACCAAAGTTATAGATACCCACCTTATGATTTGCGACCCTATCCGCTATGTTGAGCAGTTTGCAAAAGCCGGGTCGGACTATATTACTTTCCATTATGAGGCGACAGACAATGTTGATGCTTGCATTGACGCAATACACGCCGCAGGAGCAAAGGCCGGCATAAGCATCAAGCCGGCAACTGAGCCTGATGCAATCGAGAGGTGGCTTCCAAAACTCGACATGGTGCTCGTTATGAGCGTAGAGCCAGGATTTGGCGGTCAGAGTTTTATTCCGCACTCTCTTGACAAGGTGCGCCAATTAAAGGCTATGATAACAAAAGCTAACCCCAACTGCTTAATAGAGATTGACGGAGGTATATCGGCAACCAATGCTGCAGAGGTTTTTGAAGCAGGCGTGGATGTTGTTGTAGCGGGTTCTGCCGTATTTTGTGCTGAAAATCCAGAAGAGGAGATTATAAAGATACTTAACGCATAATGATTTCAATAGATAACCTGTCCGTAAGTTTTGGAGGCTGGTCACTTTTTGACCAGATATCGTTTCTTATCAACCCTAAAGACCGCATTGGTCTTGTAGGTAAAAATGGAGCAGGCAAGACTACGATACTCAAACTTATAGCCGGACTACAACAGCCCACATCGGGCGCGGTAACGCGTAATGCCGATTGCACAATCGGTTATCTGCCACAACAAATGCAGGTAGCCGACAATACAACCCTCATAGCCGAGACAGCAAAGGCGTTCGAGGAGGTACTTGCTATCGAGGCTGATATTGACCGTATAACAAACGAGATTGCATCTCGCACAGACTACCAGAGCGAGAGCTATGAGAAGTTGCTACACCAACTCAACGATGCCAACGACCGCTATCACATCTTAGGTGGCGACACACGCGATGCTGACATTGAGAAAGTATTGCTCGGCTTAGGCTTCCGTCGTGACGAGTTTGAGAAACCCACAAGCACATTCTCAGGCGGATGGCGTATGCGTATTGAGTTAGCAAAGCTCTTGTTGCGTCGTCCATCAATTTTCTTACTTGACGAGCCAACCAATCATCTTGACATTGAGTCTATACAGTGGCTTGAGGAGTATCTGAAAAATTACAATGGTGCTGTACTACTCATATCACACGACCGCGCATTTTTGGACAATGTTACAACTCGCACAATAGAGTTGTCATTGGGTAAGATTTACGACTACAAAGTACCTTACTCTCAGTTCGTTACATTACGAGCGGAGCGACGAGAGCAACAACTTGCTGCATATCAAAATCAGCAGCGACTTATCGAGAAGAGCGAGGAGTTTATCGAAAAGTTCCGATACAAGCCAACCAAGTCTAATCAGGTACAATCACGCATCAAGCAACTTGACAAATTGGAGCGAATAGAGGTTGAAGAGGAGGATTTGGCAACACTCAACATTAAGTTTCCTCCCGCACCGCGCTCTGGTCAAATTGTAGCTGAGATCAAAGAGGTTGGCAAAGCCTTTGGTTCACATCGTGTATTTTCGGGTGCCGAGTTTACCATTCACAAAGGCGACAAAATAGCTCTTGTTGGTCGCAATGGCGAGGGAAAGACCACCTTTGCACGCATACTTATAGGTCAGAGTGAGCCTACAGAGGGTAGTATAAAGATTGGAGCCAATGTAAGCATCGGTTACTTTGCCCAAAATCAGGATGACCTGATGGATGGCGACTTTACCGTCTATGACACCCTGGACCGAGTAGCTGTAGGCGATATTCGCACTCGTCTGCGCGACATCTTGGGCGCATTTCTCTTTAGAGGTGAGGATGTGGACAAGAAGGTTAAAGTTCTCTCGGGTGGTGAGCGTTCACGCCTTGCAATGGCCAGAATGATGCTTGAGCCACACAACCTTTTGGTGCTCGATGAGCCCACCAACCATATGGATATGCGCTCAAAGGATATTCTCAAGGAGGC